>NZ_JBHUPT010000069.1:0-64304 GCF_049056525.1 Leisingera coralii
GCCGCCGGAGCCTTCGTGGGCGCAGTCCCAGAAGGTGATGCCTGCGGCGGGGAAGATGTCGGAAATCGGCATCATTGCCGAGCCGATGATGCCAAACGCGTGCTGGATGCCATGCATCTGCAGCGTTTTCACAAAGGCTTCTTCGGTGGTCATTTTCATGGCGGGTTCTCCTTTGGAACAAAGCTTTGGTTTGGAGTGAGAGCCGGAGCAAACACGGGGGGAATTGATCAGCCGGTGATCAAATCGCTGGCCTTTTCGCCGATCATGATCGCAGGCGCGTTGGTGTTGCCCGACACGATTTCCGGCATGATCGAGCAGTCGGCCACCCGCAGGCCCCGAATGCCATGCACGCGGAGTTCCGCATCGACCACCGCGTCGCCGCCCTGTCCCATCTTGCAGGTGCCGGTGGGGTGATAGATCGACGCGGTGTTGCTGCGTGCCCAGTCCAGCGTTGCCTCGTAATCGTCCATCGGCAGATCCGCACTGGGGCGGAACTCCTCGGAGATCTTCGAGGTCAGCGGCGCGTGGCGGGCGATCTTGCGGGCGATGTTCACCCCGGCCACGAGGGTCTGGCAGTCAGTCTCGGCCGACAGGTAGTTCGGAATGATCTTGGGATAGGTATTCGGATCGCCGGACACGATCCGGATCTCGCCCTTGCTTTCGGGGCGCAGCTGGCAGACCGACATGGTGAAGGCCGAGAAGGGATCGGCCCCCTTGCCCGGGTTCTCGGCCGACAGCGGCTGCACGTGGAATTGGATGTCCGGGGTTTCCAGGTCGTCGCGGGTCTTCATGAAACCGGTGGCCAGGCTCGCGGCCATGGTCATCGGACCGGCCCGGAACAGCGCATATTTCAGGCCGATCTTGGCCTGGCCGAACAGGGTGCGGACCTCGTCGTTCAGTGTCGGCTCATTGCATTTGTAGACCAGCCGCGCCTGCAGGTGGTCCTGCATGTTCTTGCCGACGCCATAGAGGTTCTTTTTGACCTCGATGCCGTGTTCGGCAAGCTGTGCCGCCTCGCCAATGCCCGACATCATCAGGATCTGGGGCGAGTTGATGGCACCGCCCGACAGCACGATCTCGCGCCGCGCGGTGATACGCTGGATCTGCCCCGACCGGTCCTTGTACAGAACCGCCACGGCGCGGCCCTCCTGAATGTCGACCTTCTGCACCATCGCACGGGTGATGATCTGCAGATTCTTGCGGTTCTTCACCGGATTCAGAAAGGCCACGGCGGCGCTGCAGCGGCGGCCTTTCCTTGACGTGAGCTGGAAGAAACCGACACCTTCCTGGGTGGCGCCGTTGTAATCCGGGTTGAACGGATAGCCTGCCGCCTGCGCCGCGGCGACCCAGGCATCCGTTATGGGGCGCTGGATGCGCATGTTGGAGACCGACAGCGGGCCGCCGGTGCCGTGAAATTCATCTTCGCCGCGCTCGTTGTTCTCGGAGCGTTTGAACAGCGGCAGGACATCCTCCCAGCCCCAGCCGGCATTGCCCATCTGGCGCCAGCGGTCATAGTCCTGCGGCTGGCCGCGCACATACAGGAGGCCGTTCAGCGAGGACGAGCCGCCCAGCACCTTGCCGCGGGGCCATTCGATCGAGCGGCCGTTCAGGCCCGGATCCGGTTCGGTCTTGTAGCACCAGTCGACCGAGGGGTTGTGGATCGTCTTGAAGTAGCCAACCGGGATGTGGATCCACGGGTTTATGTCCCGTCCGCCTGCCTCCAGCAGCACCACCTTGTTCTGTGGATTTGCGCTCAGCCGGTTGGCAATGACGCAGCCCGACGAGCCTGCTCCGATGACAATGAAATCTGCTTCCACGACCTTCTCTCCGCCCTGTGTTGAAAAAACTTCTATACAGAATGGATGAAATAAGCTAGCTATTTTTGATACGAAACGTCTCAATAATGAAGTCTAGGGAGGAGAATTATGGGGCTGACTAACAAATTGAACCGCATATCACGGCGGGATCTGTTCCGTGTGGCAGGGACTTACGGGATGAGTTCGACCTTGCTGGCTGCGGGCAGTTTCGGCGGGGCAATGAGCCTGGCGAACCTCGCTTCGGCTGCGGAATCGACCTATGAGAAGCGCTTTGCCAAGCCCGCCAAGCACACGCTGAAGTTCGGCGCCTCGGGCTTCAACGCGCGCAATCTGCTGATCGAACGGGCAGGGGCGCTGGAGTTTGCCCGGGACCTCGAGGCCCGCACCGACGGCGAGATCCGCATCGAGTTCATCGGCGACAACCAGATCTGCGGCCAGCTCAGCTGCGTCGAGAAAACTCAGCAGGGCATTGTCGACATCTACGCGGCCTCGACCCAGAATTCGGCCGGCGGCGCACCTTACCTGAACGTGCTGGACTATGCCTTCATGTTCCCCGGCCGGGCGTCCCAGTACCACTTCCTCTATCACCCCAAGAGCCAGGAGATCCTGCGCGACCCGCTGGAGAAGCGGCACGGGCTGAAATTCCTGTTCAGCCACTGCGAGCTGCGGGGCATCCAGCTGGGCCTGAAATACAAGGACCAGCCGACCATCACCAAGCTGGAGCAGCTGTTCGGCACCAAGAACCGTGTCACCGGCACCCAGCTGGGCCGGATCGCGATGAACGCGCTGAACCTGAACCCGGTGCCGGTGGCCTGGGAAGAGACCCTCGACGGGCTGAAGCAGGGCCTGATCGACGGTGCCGAAACCTGGGCCTCCGCGGTGGCCTATGCCAACATGGCGCCGGTGGTCTCGCAGTCGGTCGACCTCAAGTTCTTCTGCGGCACCGAGCACACCTCGATGTCGGCCAAGGTCTTTGACGGCCTCGAAGGCTATCTGCAGGACGCGGTGATGGAGAGTGCTTATTGGGCGCAGGCCCATGTGCAGGCGGCAAACGAGGCGGCGCTGGTCAAGACCGTCGGCTTCTCCGACCCGCAGCTTCCGGGCACGGTGTTTGCGGAACATGGCGTCCGCCCGGCCTTCCTGCCGGACAGCGAAATCCGCATGGCCGAGGAAATGTGCTCGCCCGAGTTCCAGCCGCAGCTGTGGGAACAGTGGCGCGACCGCCTGAACAAATGGGCTGGCGGCATCGACACCTATCAGGAAATCTACACCATCGCGCGCGAAGTCGACAAAGACATGAAGCCCGAGAACGTGGAACCGCGCCGCTGGTGGAAGGGCTGACAGAGGCCCAAACTGCGAGCAGTGGGCCGGCGCCGGACTGCGCCGGCCTTGTTTGCCCGGAAGGATCCGGCAGGATCACGGGGCAATGAGGGGAGGAACAGATGCAACTTTGGCCGGAAATCGGCGCGATCTTAAGCGCCTTCGCATCCCAGGACAGTTGGGAGATCCGCAATGCCCTGGAAAGCAATGCCGCCTGGGTGCTGGGCACCGCCGCCGCCGCGCTCGGCGGGGGGCTGGTGATGCTGCTCTACCGGCTGGTGCCGCTGCTGGACCGGCACCTGGAACGCACCATCATGGTGTGGAGCTACCTGGCGATTGCCTTCATCATCTTCTGGGGGGTGATCGACCGCTTTGTGTTCAAGAACCAGCAGCCCTGGTCCACTACCATTCCGCCCCTGCTGTTCATGGTGATGGCCTGGTTCGGGGCCGCCTTCAACGTGCGGCTGCGTACGCATCTGAGCTTTGCCGAGTTCCGTACGGTTATGCCCCGCTGGGCCCAGATGGCCTGCCTTACCCTGGATGCGGTCCTGTGGTTCGTTTTTGCAGTGATCGTCTTTGTCACCACCGCCCGGCTGACCGCACTGTCGGCCTCCAATTTCCAGATCGTTCTGGGCACCGACAGCGTGCTGCAATGGTGGTTCCTGATCACCGCACCGATGTCCTTTGTCCTGATGATCGCCCGGGTGTTCGAGAATCTGGGCGATGACATCCGCAACTACCGCAGCGGTGCGCCGCTGATCAAACAGGCCGTGATCGGAGGAGACGTGTAATGGATACGGGAACCTGGGTCACGCTGATCTCGTTAGGGGTCACCTTCCTGTTCATGCTGGGCGTGCCGGTGCTGCTGGTCATCGGCTATTGGGTGATCGGCTGCTCCTTCGTGCTGGGGCTGACACTCGACAACATGGGGGCGGAGCTCTTGAATGTGTTCAACAAGGGCTTTGCGCTGCTGGCGATGCCGCTGTTCATCCTGACCGGCGACCTGATCAACCAGTCGGGCATCGCCCGCCGCCTGAGCGATTTCGCCTATGCCTGCCTGGGCTGGATGCGCGGCGGGCTGGCGATGGCCTCGCTCGGCGCCTGCGGGCTGTTTGCCGCCATTTCAGGCTCTAACTCGGCGACAAC
This sequence comes from Leisingera coralii, assembly GCF_049056525.1. Classification (NCBI taxonomy): domain Bacteria; kingdom Pseudomonadati; phylum Pseudomonadota; class Alphaproteobacteria; order Rhodobacterales; family Roseobacteraceae; genus Leisingera; species Leisingera coralii. The sequence goes on from NZ_JBHUPT010000069.1 coordinate 4,284, forward strand.
GGCCACCATCGGCTCGATGCTGCACCCGGAAATGGTCAAGGGCGGCTATGACGAGCGCTTCTCTGCCGCCACCGCCGCTGCGGGCGGCACCGTCGGCATCATCATCCCGCCGTCGATCATCTTTATCGTCTACGGGTTCCTGATGAACCTGCCGATCTCGGACCTGTTTGTCGCAGGCATCCTGCCCGGCGCGATGATGGTCATCGGCATGCAGCTGGCCTGCTGGATCATCTGCCGCAAGAACGGCTGGGGCTTCCTGATCCCCCTGCAGCTGAACCGGGTGCTGAAAACCGCCTTCGGCGCCTGGCTCGGCTTCTTTGCCATCGGGCTGGTGCTGTGGGGCATCTATACCGGCAAGTTCTCCCCCACCGAGGCGGCGGGCGTGACCGTCGGCTTCTGCGTCATCGCGGGCGTGCTGTCCTGGGTGGTGACCAAGATCACCGGCGCCAGCAGTGACAAGACCTGGGAGGAGAAATCCTATGCCGAAATGCTGGTGGTCGAGGGCTTCACCATCCCGCAGATCCCCGGCATCGTGGTGCGCTCGGCCCAGATCACCGGCATCCTGGCGCCGCTGATCGCGATTTCCGTGGTGATGCAGCAGATCCTGTCGCTCCTCGGGGCGCAGCAGGCGATCGGCGGGTTTGTCACCTCGATGGGCGGCTACCACGCGGTTCTGTTCACCTCGATGGTGATCGTGTTCTTCTCCGGCATGGTGCTGGAAAGCCTGCCGGTGACCATCATCCTGGCGCCGATCCTGGCGCCCATCGCGGCCTCCGTCGGGGTCGATCCGATCCACTTCTCGGTGATCTTCCTGGTCGGCGCCTCCATCGGCTTCATCACCCCGCCCTACGGGCTGAATCTCTATGTCGCTTCGGGTGTGACCGGTGTTCCGTATTTCCGTCTGCTCCGCTATACGGTGCCTTACCTTGCAGCCCTGATCGGGGTCTGGGTGCTGGTCTCGCTGGTGCCTGATTTCGCGCTGGTGCTGCTGCCCAACAAGTAGCGACGAGGCGGCGATGGCAGCGGATGCGCCGGACAAGAAAGAGGGGCAGATCCCCACCAACCTGCGGCTGCTGGTGCTGCTGGAGGAGGTCGCCCGCCGCGGCGTTGCGGTGAAGCCGACCGAGATGATCGAGGCGATGGGCTTGCCCAAGCCCACCGTGCACCGGCTGATGCAGACGGCTGAGGCTGAGGGTTTCCTGCAGCGTGACCTCGACGGGCGGGCCTATGGGCCCGGCCCGCGCCTGCGCAAGCTGGCGCTCAACACCATGTCGTCGGAGCACCTGCGCACCGCCCGCCTCAGCATCCTCAAGAGCGTCGCCGAGGAGCTGGGCGAGACGTGCAACCTTGCCACCCCCGACCGCGAGGGGATGATCTATCTGGACCGGGTGGAAACCAAATGGCCGCTGCGTATCCAGCTGCCGATTGGCACTCAGGTGCCGTTTCATTGCACTGCCAGCGGCAAGATGTATCTATCGACCCTGAAGCCCAGCACGCTGGTGCCCGTTCTGCGCGCCCGGCCGCTGGAGGCGTTAACAAGCAAGACCTGCACCGACCCGGATGCGATCAGCGCCGAATTGGAAGCCATCGCCAGCCGCGGCTATTCCACCGATGAGGAGGAGTTCATCGCCGGCATGGTCGCCGTCGCGGTCCCTGTGCGGGACGCGCGCAAGAGGCTGATGGCCACGCTCTCGGTCCATGCCCCGGTGCAGCGCCGCAGCCTGCAGGACCTGATCGGCTTCCTTCCGTCGCTGCAGAAGGCTGCCAGGGAACTTGCTGAACTCACATGAGCGGCCGGGGCTCCTGACGAAAGGGCCGGTTGATGCTTGCCTGTGCCAATCTGGCTCCAATTGGCACGTCAATTGCATCTGCGAGGCTGAACGGGAATGCGATGCGATCAGTCAGGGCGGCGGGTTCCCAAGTTCACCGGCGGCGCAATGCTGACGGTCTTTCCTCCCGCCGGATCCGATGCTCCCCGGAGCGCAGTTCAGGCGGCTGCCGCAGGGCGCCGCCGGCGGGAGGACCCCGTGCGGAAAGCGATTGCGCCTGAATGGTTTGCGCCGGGCCATGGCTGTCTCCAAGATTTGGGCCAGCGGCGCTTCTGGCATCCCGGAGGTCAATGCAACGGGCCCGTCAGGATTGCATTGACTGGCCTCGCCGAAGCATAGAACACTTCGGCATGGTCAATTCGACGCGAGATATACAGTCTGTATCTGCTCGGCCTGAGCAGGAAGAAACGGCATTCCATGTGCTGTTTTTTGTGGTGCCGGGGTTCTCTCTGATGGCCCTGAGTTCGGCGATCGAGCCGTTGCGCGCCGTAAACCGGCTGACCGGCGAGGACCGGTATGTCTGGTCGGTCGCTGCAGACACGGTGGGGCAGGTGGCGGCAAGCAATGGTCTGGAAGTCTCGGCGACAGCGGATGCAGCGCACTTTCCGCGTGCCGACCTGACGGTCGTGGTTGCGAGCTACGATGCCGAGAGATATTTCAACCCTGCTCTCTTTCGCTCGCTTCGGCGCCTGCGCGCGGAGCGGCGGCAGATCGGCGCGGTTTCCAACGGCACGCTGCTGCTGGCGCGTGCCGGCGTATTGAGCGGCCGCCGGGTGACCATCCATTGGGAAACGCAGCGGCTCCTGGCCGAGGAGTTTCCCGACCTCGATGTGTCGGCTGACATCTATTGCTCGGACAAGGGAGTCCTGACGGCGGCTGGCGGCACCGCTTCCATGGACATGATGCTCGCCTTGATTGCCGGGCGCGAGGGCGCCGAGATGGCCGCAGATGTCTCGGACCAGTTCCTGCACGGACCGGTCCGCCCCTCCACGGAGATGCAGCGCCAGGACGTGCGCTGGCGCTTCCAGACCGCCGACCGCCGCATCGTCACGGCAATCCGGGCGATGGAGGAGCACAAGCCTGACCCGCTGAAGATCGGCCAGGTGGCAGGCATTGCCGGGGTATCGGAAAGACAGCTCGAGAGGCTGTTCCTGTCGGAATTCGGCAAGTCACCGTCGGACTTCTATCTGGAGCTCCGGTTGAAAGCGGCTGAGAAGTGGTTGCTGAACTCCACGGAATCACTTGAAGAGATTTCAGAAAAATTAGGCTTTTCAAGCCTTTCCCATTTCAGCCGCAGATTCAAAGGATGGGCTGGGGAAAGTCCCTCGGCCGTGCGCCGGCGGCACCGGGACAAGATTGTCGGCAAAATGCAAAACATTGGCGGCCCCCTGTAACACCCTTCGAGACGCTTCGGTTTAATAACTGTCCAACGAAGGGGCGCCCGGTGCACCTTTCCCAGAAGGTCTTCGAAAGGACAGCGCATGGAGGCGATCCAGTTCGTCATCAACAACGCGGCCGTGATCGCGGAAATGGCGGTCGAGCATATCTCGATCGTGGCCGTGGCTGTCGGGCTGGCCATTCTGACCGGGGTTCCGATCGGCATTGCCATTACCCAGAACCGGCGGGCCGCCAATGCGGTGCTCTATGTCGCTTCGATCATCGTGACGATCCCGTCGATTGCGCTTTTCGGCCTGATGATCCCGCTCTTGTCGATGATCGGCCAGGGCATCGGCTGGCTGCCTGCAGTCATCGCCATCCTGCTCTATTCGCAGCTGCCCATCGTGCGCAACACCTATACCGCCATCACAAACGTCGATCCGGCCTTGCGCGAAGCCGCCCGCGGCATGGGCATGACCCCGCTGCAGCGCCTCTGGCAGGTCGAGATCCCGATTGCCGTGCCGGTCATCATGGCGGGCGTGCGCACCGCCGTCGTCATGAACATCGGCGTCGCGGCCATCGCGGCCTATATCGGGGCCGGCGGTCTGGGCGTTCTGATTTCACGCGGCATCACCCAGACCGACCCCCGTCAGCTCATCGCCGGGGCGGTTGCGGTCTCGCTGCTCGCCATCCTGGCCGACTGGGTGCTGCTGCTTGTGCAGAAACGCCTGACCCCTGCCGGCCTGACCCGCTGACGCGCCACCCTGAATGAGGAACAGCAACCGATGATCCGTCTTGAGAACCTGACCAAGACCTTCGAGACCCCGAACGGGCTCGTGACCGCCGCAGACAACGTAACCATGGAAGTCCCTGCCGGCGAGATCTGCATCCTCCTTGGCCCTTCGGGCTGCGGCAAAACCACCGCGCTGAAGATGATCAACCGCCTGATCGCGCCGACCAGCGGCAAGATCCTCATCAACGGCGAAGACACGTCGCAGCTCAACGACATCGAACTGCGCCGCAATATCGGCTACGTCATCCAGCAGATCGGCCTGTTCCCGAACATGACGATCGAGGAAAACATCTGCGTCGTCCCGCGCCTTCTGGGCTGGGACATGAAGAAGGCGAAAACCCGCGCCAGCGATCTGCTCGACCTCGTCGGGCTCGACCCGAAACTGTTCCTGCGCCGCTATCCGAAAGAGCTTTCGGGCGGGCAGCAGCAGCGCGTCGGCGTGATCCGGGCGCTGGCGGCCGATCCGCCGGTGATGCTGATGGACGAGCCTTTCGGCGCCATCGACCCGATCAACCGCGAAATCATTCAGGACGAGTTCCTGAAGATGCAGGCAGAGCTGAAGAAGACCATCATGTTCGTCAGCCATGACATCGACGAAGCGGTGAAGATGGGTGACAAGATCGCCATTTTCCGCGGCGGCAAGATCGAGCAGTATGACAGCCCCGACAAGATCCTGGCGCATCCCGCCAACGCCTTTGTCGCGGACTTCGTCGGTGCCGACCGCACCCTGAAACGGCTGCGCCTGGTGACCGCCGAAGAGGTTGCGGATACCGGTGCCCCGGTCATTGCCCGCCATGGCAAGGTGTCCGATGCCGCGGCGGCGATGCGGTCCAAGGGCCATCGCATTACGGTCGTGATCGATGCCGACCACCGCCCCGTCGGATACCTGACCGCCGAAGAGATCGAAGGCGCCAGCGGCACGGCATCCGATTTCGCCCATCCGCTGCCGGCGACGGTGCCGGTGCGGGCCGACCTGCGCGCCGTGGTGTCCGAGATGTTTGCCAATGACACGATGTGGCTGGCCTGCGTCGACGACAACGGCCGCTTTGCCGGCACCGTGACGCAGCCCGCCGTGACCCGCGCGCTTGGCGAGACCTATCGCCAGGCCGAGGCCGCCTGACCCGGGAAGAGAGAGCAATGACCCGCAGCACTTACAGCCCGCTGACCGGGCTTTCCCTGATCGCGGCCTTCTTGCTGGGCATCTTGATCACCCAGGCCGGTCTGATCGAGCCGATCGCCGCCTATTGGGAAGACATCGTCTTTCTCAGCCGCCAGCACATGGTGCTTGTGGCGGCCTCGGGCGGCGCGGCCATCCTAATCGGCATTCCGGTCGGAATCTGGCTGTCGCGGCCCAGAATGGAACGCTACGCCGAGTCCATCATGCAGGTGTTCAACATCGGCACCACGATCCCCACGCTGGCGGTGATCGCCCTGTCGATGACGATCCTCGGCATCGGTTTCGCTCCGGCGTTCTTCGGGCTGTTCGTTGCCTCGCTCCTGCCGATCGTGCGCAACACCTATGCCGGGCTTCTGGCGGTGCCGCCGCACCTGAAAGAAGCCGCCACCGGCATGGGCATGACCGGGGCGCAGATCCTCTGGAGGGTCGAGCTGCCAAATGCGCTCTACGTGATCTTTTCCGGCGTGCGCACCGCGCTTGCCATCAATGTCGGCACCACGCCCCTGGCCTTCCTTATCGGCGGCGGCGGTCTCGGCGAGCTGATCTTTACCGGCATCGACCTGATGGACACCGGCATGCTGCTGGCGGGGGCAATCCCGACCGCGATGCTGGCGGTGCTGGTGGATTTCCTGACGGGGCAAGGCCAGCTGCGCCTGATCCCCAAGGGTGTGAACCCGCTGAGATAACCAAAGCGGACAACTGGGCTTTACGATAGGAGACGCCCTCAATGCTCAAGACCTTCAAATGCGCCTTTGCCGGCATTGCCCTCCTGGGTGCTGCCACGGTCGCACAAGCTGCTGACATCGTCGTCGGCGGCAAGAACTTCACCGAGCAGCAATTGCTGTCGTCGATTACCGAGCAGCTTCTGGAAGCCAAGGGCTACACCGTCGACAACCGCGCCGGCATGGGCTCTGCCGCCGTGCGCCAGGCGATGGAAAACGGCCAGATCGACGTTTACTGGGAATATACCGGCACTTCGCTGATCACCTATAACAAGGTGGAAGGCAGCTTCACCGCGGACGAAACCTACGCCAAGGTGAAAGAGCTTGACGGCGAAAAAGGCCTGGTCTGGCTGGACGCCTCGAAGGCCAACAACACCTATGCGCTGGCCATGCGCCGGGCGGATGCCGCGGAAAAGGGCATCGCGTCGCTGACCGATCTGGCCACCCGCATGAACAGCGGCAGTGATCTGACCCTGGGTTCGAATGCCGAGTTCTATGCCCGCCCCGACGGTCTGAAACCGCTGCAGGAGGCTTATGGGTTCGACTTCGGCCGCGCCAACGTCAAGCGCATGGATACCGGCCTGGTCTACCAAGCGCTGAAAGACGCGCAGGTCGACGTCGGCCTGGTCTTCGCCACCGACGGCCGCATCCCCGCCTTCGACTTCGTGGTGCTGCAGGACGACAAGGGCTACTTCCCGGCCTATGCGCTGGCTCCGGTAGTCCGCCAGGAGGCGCTGGACGCGCATCCCGAACTGGCCGGGCTGCTGAACGGTGTCGCGGCAATCCTGAACGACGACGTGATGGCCGGCCTCAACGCCCGCGTTGATGTCGAAAAGGTCTCGGTCGAAAATGTTGCCGCAGACTTCCTGAAAGAGAACGGCCTGATCTGAGGCCATTCCCCGGGGGGCGTCCCGGCGCCCCCCAGCCCCGCAAGAAAGGCCACCATCATGACCGCACGCACTCTCAAAATCGGCGCCGCCCAGTTTGCCAGTGAAATCGGCGATGTCGACGCGAACATGGACCGTCACCTCGACTGGATCGCGCGCGGTCATGAAGCTGGCCTCGACCTTCTGGTTCTTCCCGAACTGTCGCTGACCGGCCACTACGGCCCCGAGAAACTGCTCACCGGCGCGATGCGGCGCAGCGACGAACGGCTGACCCGCCTGGCCGAGAAGGCCGGTGAGATGCGCTTGGTCGTCGGCTTCATGGAAGAAGGCCCGGCGGCCCAGTTCTACAACTCCGCCGCCATCCTGCAGAACGGGCGCATGATCCACCTGCACCGCAAGATCAACCTGCCGACCTACGGCAAGCTGGAGGAAGGCAAACATTATGCTTCCGGCCGTTTCGTCGAGACCTGCAGCCTGGACGAGGACTGGCGCGCCGGTCTTCTGATCTGCGCCGATGTCTGGAACCCGGCACTGACGCATCTGGCCTTCCTGCATGGCGCGACGCTGCTGATCTGTCCGGTCAGTTCCGGCGTCGAAGCGGTGGGTGCGGATTTCGACAATCCCGGCGGCTGGGCGCTGACCATGCGGTTCAATGCGATGATGTACGGCGCGCCGGCAATCATGGTGAACCGCACCGGCACCGAGCGCGACCTGACCTTCTGGGGCGGCTCGCGCATCGTCGATCCGTTCGGGCGCGAGCTGGCGGTGGCAGGCACCGGCGAGGAGCTGATCACCGCCGAACTCGACTACGATGCCGTGCGCCGCGCCCGCCACCTGCTGCCGACCGTACGGGACAGCAATATCGCGCTGGTCCAGCGCGAGACTGCCCGCCTGATAGACAAGCTTGGCATACCGGACTTCGTCCGCCGCGACGCCTGAGGATACCTGACATGCACGATTTCTTTCTGACCGACGAAGACCGCGCCTTCCGCGCCGAGATCCGCAGTTTCCTGGCCCGCGAACTGGCGCCGCGCTGCGATGCCATCGAACGCGACGAGGACTGGGATGCGGTGAAATCCGTGGTCCGCGCATTGGGCGAGGCCGGCTACATGAAGCTGATGTTTGCCGATCTTTACGACGGCCCGCTGCCGAAGCCGGGCCTCACCCATGCGACGATCCTGTCCGAGGAAGCCGCGTATCTGAACTATGCATTCGAGACCACCATCGCCACCGCGCTGTCCTGCGCCTATCCGCTGCACGCACATGCGCAGCCCGGTCCGCGCGAGGCGTATCTGACTCCGATCCTGGAGGGCCGCGCGGTTGGGTCGATCTGCATGACCGAGCCCAATGTCGGCTCGGACAGTGCCGGGATGGAAACCCGGATCCGCTTTGACGAGACCACCCGCGAATGGGTGATTGACGGCTTCAAGCGCTACATCTCAAATGCCTCCAAGGCAGATGTCTATATCGTGTGGGGCATCACCGATTCCAGCGTTGCGCCGCAAAAGGGGATGAGCGCTGTCGTGGTGCCCGCCGGGACGCCGGGACTGTCGTTTCCGCGGAACTACGATTTCATGGGCCGGCGCGGCTGCGTTGTCGGCGAGGTCGCCTTTGACGGCGTGCGCGTGCCCGAAGACTACCTGCTGGGCGAGGTCAACGGCGGTTTCCGCATCATGCTGGGCGCCTTCAACTTCGAACGGGTGATCCTTGGCGGGTCCGGCCTCGGCGTTGCACGCTCGGCCTTCGGCATTGCCAAGCAGCATGCCGAGACGCGGGAGAGCTTTGGCCAGAAACTGGGCCAGAAACAGCTGATCTGGGACATGATCGCGCAGATGAGCTGGCGCATCGACGCAGCCGAACTGCTGACCCAGCGGGCGGCCAAGATGTATGACAGCGGAATTGGCGGCAAGGACCTCATGCGCGAGGCCAGCCAGGCCAAGCTGGTGGCAACCGAGACGGCGGTGTTCTGCACCGACCGCACCGTGCAGATCCTCGGCGGCGATGGCGTGACCCGCCAGTACGGCCAGGCCGAGCAGCTTTACCGCGACGCCCGCGCGCTGCCCATCGTCGGCGGCTCTTCGGAAATGTGCAAATACCTGATCGCGGCGCGCGAAATGCCGTCGATCAAACCCAACCTTTGACTCACCTCACCAGGAACCCAAAGCGATGCATATCGCCCGTCTTTTGGAAGCTTCGGCCGACCGCTATCCCAACCACACCGCGCTGGTCTACGAAGACCGCCGCTGGACATATTCCGAATGGCTCGGGCGCGTGCGCCGCTTTGCCCAGGCGCTTTCGGATCTCGGCGTCCGCCCCGGCGACCGCGTGGCATTTTACGTCTCGACCTCGGAAAACTCGGTCACAACCTACTTCGCCTGCCAGTTCCTCGGTGCCGTGGCGGTGCCGCTTAACTTCCGGCTGAGCCCGGGCGAGGCTGCCTATGTGATCCAGGATTCCGGTGCGCGAGTGCTGGTTTATGGCCGCAGCCTGACCGAAAATGCGCTCAAGATCGCGGCCCAGGTGCGGTCGGTCCACGATTTCATCGGCTGTGCCTATGACGTGGCGAATATTCCGGAAGGCCACCACCATTTCGACACGCTGGCGGAACAGACCGTGGACCGCGACGAACCGCGCCCGGCGCCGGAAAGCACCGATATCTCGGCGCTGGTCTATACTTCGGGCACGACGGGCCGCCCGAAAGGCGTGATCCACACCCATGCCAACGACATGGCCATCGCGATGAACTGCGTGATGGAATACTCGCTGTCGCACCGCGACAACGCGCTGCATATCGCCCCGCTTTATCACGTCGGCGGCATGCAGGCCTATTTCCTGCCGCACCTGATGGTTGGCGGCACCAATGTGGTGATCGGCCGGTACGAGGCGGAAAAGACGCTGGAAACTCTCCAGTCCGAACGGATCACCACGCTGTTCGCCGTGCCGACGCAGATCCAGGAGATGCTGTTCCATCCCCGCTTCAAGGATTACGACGTGTCGAAGCTGCGCCTGATCACCACCGGCGGCGCGGCGATTTCCTCGGCCACGATGGAACGGGTGATCGGCGAGTTCTGCCCGAACATCTACAACGGTTACGGCATGACCGAAGCCTCGCTGACGCTGGTACTGCACCCCGAGGACGCGCTGGCCAAGCTCGGCTCCTGCGGCAAGCCGACGCTGATTTCGGAATGCCGGGTGATCGCCAACGATCCGGCCCGCGAGGTGCCGCCAAGCGAAACCGTTGCGCCGGGCGAGATCGGCCAGCTGATCGTGCGCGGGCCGCAAGCGATGGAGGGGTACTGGAACAAACCCTTCGAGACCCAAAAGAAGCTGAAGGCGGGCTGGATTTATACTGGCGATCTGTTCTCGAAGGACGGCGAGGGGTTCTATTATTTCCACGGGCGTGCCGATGACATGATCGTTTCGGGCGGCGAAAACATCTATCCCCGCGAAGTCGAGGAAATCCTCTATCGCTGCCCCGGCGTGAGGGAGGCCGCGGTTGCCGGCCTGCCGGACGAGAAGTGGGGCCAGATCGTTACCGCCTTCGTGGTCCGCTCGGACGACGGGCTGACGGCTGAAGCCATCGACGCCTTTTTCAAGGCCAGCGACGATATCGCCCCTTATAAGCGGCCCAAACGCATCACGTTCATCGACTCCCTGCCGCTGAACCCCAGCGGCAAGGTGCTGAAACGCGAGCTCGTCGCCACCTATTCCCCTGCCGCTGCCGCCTGAAGGAGACCCGCATCATGGCAAAGACCATCTACGAACAGGACGGCCACGTCGTCACTCTGACCTTCAACATGCCCGAGACGCGCAACGCGCTGACCGACCACGATCTTTGCGACGAAATCGTTGCTGCGATGGCACGGATCAGCCATGACCCGTCGGTCCGCGTGGCCATCGTCACCGGTGCTGGCAAGGCGTTCTCGTCGGGCGGCAACCTGAAGCACATGAAGGACAAGCACGGCACCTTTGCCGGCGACGCGGTCAGCGTGAAGGACGGCTACCGCGCCGGTATCCAGCGGGTCGCGCGCGCGATGTGGGAATGCGAAGTGCCGCTGATCGCTGCGGTCAACGGCCCGGCCTACGGCGCGGGCTGTGACACCACCTGCCTTTGCGACATCCGTATCGCCTCGACCGGGGCCACCTTTGCCGAGAATTTCGTCAATGTCGGCCTGATCTCCGGCGACGGCGGCGCCTGGCTCCTGCCGCGGCAGGTCGGGCTGAGCCGGGCGGCGGAGATGACCTTCACCGCTGACCCGGTGGATGCCGAAACCGCGCTGGCCTGGGGGCTGGTGTCCAAGGTGGTGGCGCCCGAGGCGCTGATGGATGAAGCCCGCTCCCTGGCCGCGCGGATCGCCAGGAACCCGCCGCGCCAGCTGCGCATGGCGAAGCGGCTGCTGCGCGAAGGGCTGAATACCCGCCTGTCCTCGGTGCTGGAATTGGCCGCCGCCTATCAGGGCGCGTGCCACCAGACGATGGATCATGACGAAGCGGTCAACGCGCTGCTTGAAAAGCGCAGCCCCGTCTTCACCGGAGCCTGATTCATGGCGCTTGCCGTCCTCGAAGACAGGGTGCCGCCGGAATGGTCCGATTACAACGGCCACATGAGCGCGCCCTATTTCGCCGTTGCCTTCGGCGCGGCCAATGACCAGGCAATGGAGGTGCTCGGCTTGGGCTGCGCCTATCGCGAGCACACGGGAAACGGGCTTTATGTTGTCGAGGCGCGCTATACCTATCGCATCGGCATGGCGAGCGGCGACGCCTATCGCGTGTCCACCTGGCTGGGCGGCGCCGACGACAAGCGGCTCAGCCTCACGCACCGGCTGACCCGCAGCAATGGCCAGATCGCCGCCGAAGCGGAGATCCTTTTCGTCCATGTCGACCGCTCGGGTCCGCGCGCCGTCGCCTTCGATTCCGACCTTCGCGGGCGGCTGACCGGAATGTCCGCCCTCGCCCATCTCAGGAGCCCCGCAGCATGAGCCTGCCCTTCTCCGACTTCCTGCACGACCTGACCTGGGACGACCTGCCCGGCGAGGTCCGCGAATTTGCCCGCCGCTGGCTGCTCGACCTTGTGGGCGTTGCCGCCGGCGGGTCGCAAACCCGGCTGTCGGCCATCATCCGCGACCATGCCGCCGCGCACTTCGGTGCGGGTACGAAAAAAAAAAGCGCCCGGATGCTGCTGGACGGGCGGTCCGTCAGCCCTGCCGGGGCGGCGCTTGCGGCGGGCATGACCATCGACGCGCTCGACGGCCATGACGGCCACAAGCTCACCAAGGGCCATGTCGGCTGCGGCGTGTTGCCGGCCATTCTGGCCCTGGCGGATGCGGAAGGCATGGAGGACGACCGCGCCTTCCTGACTGCGCTGGTGATCGGCTATGAGACCGGAACCCGCGCCGGCATCGCGCTGCACCGGACTGCACCCGATTACCACACATCGGGCGCCTGGGTGGCGCTGGCCTGTGCGGCGCTTGGCGCCCGCTTGCTGAGGCTCGACAAGGCCCGCACCCGCGAGGCGATCGGCATAGCCGAATACCATGGCCCGCGCAGCCAGATGATGCGCTGCATCGACCATCCCACGATGCTCAAGGACGGCTCTGGCTGGGGCGCAATGGCCGGTGTCTCGGCCGCCTATCTCGCGGCCGGCGGCTTTACCGGCGCCCCCGCCATCACAATCGAGGATCCTGATGCCGCCGATCTCTGGTCGGATCTCGGCAGCAACTGGCGAATCCTCGAGCAGTACTGGAAGCCCTTTCCGGTCTGCCGCTGGGCGCAACCGCCGGTCCAGGCGGTGCTGGGCTTGCGCAGCAGGCACGGCCTGACCGCAGCGGACGTGGCGCGGATCGAGGTATCGACTTTTCATGAATCGCTGCGCCTGGCCACGCGCCACCCGCGTACGACCGAAGAAGCGCAATACTCCACCGTCTTTGTCACCGCCGTGGCGCTGGCCCGCGGCGGAATCGGCCCGGGCGACGTCATGGAAGCGGCCTTTGCCGACCCCGACATCCGCCGCCTGGCGGAGGGCATGACAGTCACCGAAAACGCCGGTTACAATGCCGCCTTCCCGGCACGGCGGATCGCCGATGTCACGCTGGTCCTGAAGGACGGCACCCGGGTCCATTCCGGCCCCACCGAGGCAATCGGAGACCCCGAGGACCCTGCTCCCATGTCTGCCATCCGCGCCAAGTTCCACACCTATGCCGATCCGGTTCTCGGCCGGGAGCGCTCAGCCGGAATCGAGGCTGCGATAGACAATCTCGGCGCGGGGCAGGGGTTCGGGCCGCTCCTCGGCCTGGTCTTTCCGTCCATAGGCCATACTTCCGAACCGGAAAGGATTCTGGCATGACCGGGCTTGTACTCTATGAGGTCCGGGGCAGCACCGCGATCCTCACGCTGAACCGCCCCGAGCAGCGCAATTCCGTTGATGCGGCCATGACCGAGGCGCTGCGCAACGCGATGGCTCGGTTTGCAGCAGACCCCGCCGCCCGGGTCGGGATCATCACCGGGGCCGGCCCCGTGTTTTGCGCCGGCATGGACCTCAAGGCGTTTCTGGACGGGCAGGGAAATGACATCCTGTTCGGCACTAACCGTTTTGCCGGGTTTGTCGATGCGCCGCGCTCCAAACCGGTGATCGCTGCCGTCAACGGCCCCGCCCTGGCCGGCGGATTCGAAATCGCGCTTGCCTGCGACCTGATCGTTGCCGCCGAGTCAGCCGTTTTCGGCTTGCCCGAGGTGGGTGTCGGCATATTTGCCTGCGCCGGCGGCCCGTTCCGGTTCGCCCGCAAGATCGCGCCGGCCAAGGCGCTTGAACTGGCGCTCACGGCGGAGCGGATCCCGGCGGATGAGGCGCTGGCGCTGGGATTGGTAAGCAGCGTCGTCGAAGCCGGCGCATTGCTGGATACTGCGCTGGCCCTGGCCGAGCGGATCGCGCGAAACGCTCCCTTGGGCGTTGCAGCGACTTTGACACTGGCACGCGCAGCCGAAGCTCTCGGCGAGCGTGAGTTATGGGGGCTGTCGGACGCGCTCTGGGCCTCCGTCAGCACATCCTCCGATGCCATCGAAGGACCTCGCGCCTTTACGGAGAAGCGGGCTCCAGCTTGGACTGGAGCCAAGCAGGTCATGCTGACGGCGCGGATGCCCCCGCCAGATGGCATCGTGACAGAGCCGGAAAATCCAGCGTCCGGCGGTTCACGGCCGGGGAGCCGCGCAATTCAGGGAATACCCGAATGATGAGAACAGAGCATGGCCCAGCAGAACAGCCTGCAGGTACCGGCACTAGCGCATCCAATGGCGCGCTGGTCCAGCTCCTAACCGCCGGAACGCAGCGCTCCATTGATCGGCGGCACCGGAGTGTCCATGCCGCCAATGCCCTGAGTATCTTCTGCCGGTCCCAGATGCCGCCGTGGTCTTGCATGCTGTCAGACGTCCACAGGGGCCATGACCTCAGCAAAGCTCTTGAAAAACTTGCTGGCCAGCTTCTTCGCCGTACTCTGGACAAGACGGCTGCCTAGCTGCGCCAGCTTGCCGCCGATCTCGGCCTTGGCGGTGTATTTCAGCACCGTTTTACCGTCAGCCTCTTCGAGGGTCACATCAGCACCGCCTTTGGCGTGCCCGGCTGCGCCGCCATTGCCCTGGCCCGACAGTGAAAACGCATCCGGCGCGCCGGAGGTGTCCAGCTCGACATTGCCGCTGAAACGGGCCTTTACGGGGCCGACTTTGAGCACAACCTTGGCTTCCAGTTCGGTATCGGAGTGTTTGATCAGCTCTTCGCAGCCGGGAATGCATTGCTGCAGGATTTCCGGATCGTTCAGCGCCTCATAGACCCGGGCCTTCGGCGCGTCGATGATGATCTCGTCATTCAATTCCATTTGCAGTTCCTTCTTAGCAGCAGGGGAATTTGATTCTGGACAGAAGCCTGGCCTGGTCCGGAGATAGCGGGGCCCGCGCCAGGCGCCGCCACAGGCGGGCCAGAAAGCCGGCAGATTTGATCGTCCCGGGGTCACGGATGTCAGCCATGGTTCTGGTCTCCGCGCTGCCGCCGGCGCCGCTCCTGAGTAAGCTGCGCCAGGATTGAGAGGGCAATTTCCTCAGGGGTTACAGCATCAATGGCCAGGCCCGCCGGCGCTTGAACGCGGGCGAGCAGAACCGGGTCCGCCCCCTCTCCTGACAGCTTTTCCGAAAGCGCCGAGAACTTGCGGCGGCTGCCGACAAAGGCAGTGAACTCAGCCCCGCCTTCCAAAGCCCGGCGCAGGCAAGCGGCGTCGTCCTGGCCCTGCGTGGCCACAACGATCATCCGGCGGGCGCCCGCCGGCACAGCGGCAGGCGCTGTCTTTGCATTGCCTGGCGTTACTGCCCATTGAAACTGTGCTGCCAATGCCTTCAGCGCCTCGGCCACGGGCGATGCGCCAAAGACCACCAGTTCGGGCCGCGGCAGCACCGGCTCAACAAAAATATCGAGCGAGCCCTTGGACGGGCAGCCGTTCCTGGCAAAGCGGATGCCGTGCTGATCGGTGCCCGGGGTGATGCCTTCAGCCTCAAGCACGTCCTGCGGCAGCAGCGAGATCAGCTGCGGACGGCCTTCTGCCACCGCTTGTTTCACGGCCCGGGCCAATGCCGCGCGCACGCAGCCGCCGCCCACCCAGCCGTGGGCAATCGCCCCATCTGCCAGCAGAACCGCCTTGGCCCCGGGCTTGGCAGCGGTCAGGCCCACGGTACGGATCACCGTCGCAATGGCAAATGGCGCGCCTTCGGCCCGGAGCTCCCGGGTCACGCAGGCAAGATCGCGGTCTGTCAGTTCTGCTGGGGTCATATCCGGGCAAGCTCCGTTTCCAGGGCGGCCAGGTCTTCCAGACGGTTCGCCGCACAAAACAGGTCAAGATGCGGCAAGGCAGCGGCCATGCCGCGGGCGATGGGCTCATATCCCTCCCAGCCCTTCATCGGGTTCAGCCAGATGATGCGGCAGCCGCGCTTGCGCAGGCGCGCCAGCGCGCGCGCCATATGCTCGGGCGGGTCGGTGTCATAGCCGTCCGAAAGGATCAGAACTGCCGTGCGGCCATCGACGAAGCGGCGGGCATATGTGCGGGAGAAATGGTCAAGCGCAGCGCTGATCCTTGAGCCGCCGCCAAAGCCTTCGGCCATAACCGACAGGCGCCCGAGCGCGCGCAAGGCGTCCTTGTCGCGCAAGGCGCCGGTGATGCGCACCAGCCGGGTATGGAACAGGTAGGCGTCGCTGGCCGGATCCGCGCGCATCAGCCCGGCAAGAAAGGCCAGAAAGACGCGGGAATAGACCGTCATGGAGCCAGAAACATCGCAGAGCGCTGCAATTTTGACGGGCCGGTCCAGACGTGTCTTGCGAAAGAGACGCAAAGGCTCGCCGCCGGTGGCCAGGCTGCGGCGGATCACCTTGCGGAAATGCAGGCGCCTGCCGCGATCCGCGGCCTTGCGGCGGCGGTCCCTGCGGTCGCGCAAGGCGGCGCCGAGACAGGCCGCGACCTTTTCAGCCGCGGCAATGTCTTCCTTCTGAACCAGCTCGCGCAGATCCTTTTTCATCAGGTTGCGGGCAGAGACAGCGGTCAGGAGGCCTTCGCCATCGCGCTCGGCCGCGCCTTCACCGCCGTCCGGCATCCCGCTTTCTCCGCCAGCGCTGCCAGTGTCCTCGCCTTCGGCCTGACGGGAGGAATGCGCATTGGACGGCCCGGGCGGCTGGCTTGGGTCCGGCTTGGGCATGATCCGGCTTTGTACCCGGCCGCCATTGCGCCAGAAGCTGTCGAAAAGCTGAGGAAACCGCGCGGCCTCCTCGGCGCTGGACGCGCACACGGATTTCAGCGCGCTGCATGCGGTATCCGGGTCTGATGCGTTCACAGTGTTCAAGGCTTCCAGCGCGAGGCTGGTTTCTGCCGCTCCCAGCCGCAGCCCGTTGGCGCGCAGATGGGCTATGAAGCCGGCCATACGCGCCGCGGGCCCGGCATCGCGGGCGGCAAAACGCGTGATCCGGCTCATGCGGCACGCCCGGCCAGGCGCTGCGCCACCTCGGTGGTGATATTCGCGCGGTCCGTCTGTGTTTTCAGCAGGGTGGCAAGGGCCGCCTGCAAAACGGCCGGATCGGAGCTGAGATCCGCAATACCCAGTCCCATCATGGCAGCCGCAAAATCGAGCGTTTCGGCAATGCCCGGGACCTTCTCAAGTTCCTCCTTGCGCAGGGCCTGCACAAAGCTGGTGATCTGGCGGGCCAGCTGGGCCTCGATTCCGGCGCAGCGGGCCTGAAGGATTGCCAGTTCGCTGGCCGGATCGGGGTAATCCACATGGGCATAGAGGCAGCGCCGCCGCAGCGCGTCGCTGAGATCGCGGGTGCCGTTGGCGGTCAGGATCACGATGGGCCGCGATATGGCCGCAATGGTGCCTAGCTCGGGGATGGAGATCTGGAAGTCAGAGAGAACTTCGAGCAGATAGGCCTCGAACTCCTCATCGGCGCGGTCTATCTCGTCGATCAGCAGAACCGGCGGCACGTCTTGCCGGATGGCTTGAAGCAGGGGACGTTCCAGAAGGAAGTCTTGGGAGAAGATGCGGCTCTCCACCGTCCGGCCGGTTTCCCCGCCTTCGGCGGCGGCGCGGATGGTCAGCAGCTGCCGCTGATAGTTCCACTCATATATCGCCTGGGCCGCATCCAGCCCTTCATAGCATTGCAGGCGGATCAGCCGGGTGTTCCGGACAGCGGCCAGAACCCGCGCGACCTCGGTTTTGCCGACGCCGGCTGCGCCTTCCAGCAGCAGCGGGCGCCCCAGCGACAGCGCAAGATGCACCGCCATCGCCAGATCCGCGCTGGCGAAATAGCCGTGCCAGGCCATTTCCTGTTGCAGCTCAGCATGTGTCAAAGCAGGCATCCGTTCTTCATCTGGCCAATAATTCCGGGGGGCGGAGGGGGAGCCCCCCTCCGCTGGACCGGACCGGCGCCAGCCGGCCCGGAACCCGTCAGCCGTGCAGGCCGAGCTCGTTTGCGGTCTTCCAGATCCGCCAATGGTCGTGCGGCATATGTGTGTGGCGCAGGCCAAAGGCGCGGAACGCGTCCTGCACCGCATTGGAGAAGCAGGGCACGCCGCCCACATGCGGGCTTTCGCCTACGCCCTTGGCGCCGATCGGGTGATGCGGCGAGGGCGTCACCGTGTGATCGGTCTCATAGTTCGGCGTCTCCCAGGCAGTCGGCAGGAAGAAGTCCATCAGCGTGCCCGTCTTGACATTGCCCAGATCGTCATAGGCAATCTCCTGCCCCAGGGCGACGGCCAGCGCTTCTGTCAGGCCGCCATGCACCTGGCCTTCGATGATCATCGGGTTGATGCGGGTGCCGCAGTCGTCCAGCGCATAGAAGCGGCGGATTTCCGGCACGCCGGTATCGACGTCGATGTCCATCACGCAAACATAGGCGCCGAAGGGGTAGGTCATGTTCGGCGGGTCGTAATAGCTTACCGCTTCCAGTCCCGGCTCCACCCCCGGGATCGCCTGGTTATAGGCGGCATAGGCGATGTCCTTCATGCTCTTGAACCGCTCCGGCGCGCCCTTAACCGCAAAGCGGTCGACATCGAATTCCACGTCGTCGTCGTGGACTTCCAGGAGGTAGGCCGCGATCATCTGCGCCTTGGCGCGGATCTTGCGGCCCGCCAGCGCCGTGGCGGCGCCGGCCACCGGGGTTGAGCGCGACCCGTAGGTGCCAAGCCCATAGGGCGCTGTGTCGGTGTCACCTTCCTCGATCGTGATGCTGTCGGCGGGGATGCCGGTTTCGCTGGCCAGGATCTGGGCAAAGGTGGTGGCGTGCCCCTGGCCCTGGCTGATGGTGCCGAGACGCGCAATTGCCGAGCCTGTCGGGTGGATGCGGATCTCGCAGCTGTCGAACATGCCCATGCCAAGGATATCGCAGTTCTTGACCGGTCCGGCGCCGACGATCTCGGTAAAGAAGCTGAGGCCGATGCCCATCAGCTTGCGGGTCTCGCCGCGCTTGAAGGCCTCGACGCGTTCCGCCTGTTCCTGGCGCAGGGCGTCATACTCCACCGTCTTCAGCGCCTTGTCCCAGGCGGTGTGGTAGTCGCCCGAGTCATATTCCCAGCCCAAAGCGGCCTGATAGGGGAACTGCTCCTTCTTGATGAAGTTGATCCGGCGCAGCTCGGCGGCGTCCATGTTCAGCTCCATGGCCAGCACCTCGATCATCCGTTCGATGAAATAGACCGCCTCGGTCACCCGGAACGAGCAGCGGTAGCTGACCCCGCCCGGCGCCTTGTTGGTGTAAACGCCATCGACGCCCAGATAAGCGACTGGAATATCATATGAGCCGGTGCAGATGTTCATGAAGCCGGCCGGGTATTTGGTCGGGTCGGCGCAGGCGTCGAACGCGCCGTGATCTGCGGTCACATGGCAGTGGAGCCCGGTGATCTTGCCTTCCCTGGTGGCCGAGATCTTGCCGGTCATCCAGTAGTCGCGGGCAAAGGCGGTGGACATCAGGTTCTCCATCCGGTCCTCGATCCACTTGACCGGTTTGCCGGTGACGATTGAAGCGACGATGGAGCAGACGTAGCCGGGGTAGACCCCCACCTTGTTGCCGAAGCCGCCGCCGATATCGGGGGAGATCACCCGGATATTGTGCTCTTCGATCCCCGACAGCAGCGAGGCCACGGTGCGCACCACATGCGGCGCCTGGAAGGTGCCCCAAAGGGTCAGCTTGCCGTTCACCTTGTCCATCGACGCCACCGACCCGCAGGTCTCCAGCGGGCAGGGGTGGGTGCGGTGGTAGTACATGGTTTCCTCGGCCACGACTTCGGCATTGTCCAGGACCTGGTTGGTGGCGGTCTCATCGCCCGCTTCCCACAGGAAGATATGGTTGTGGTGCTTGCGGGGGCCGTGGGCGCCATCAGCGCCGGGCTCAAGATCCTCGCGCAGGACCACATCGGACCGCAGCGCCTCAAACGGATCGACGATGACTGGGAGCTCTTCATATTCCACCTCGACCAGCTCTACCGCGTCGGCGGCCACGTAGCGGTCGCGGGCCACGACAAAGGCGACCTCCTGGCCCTGGAACAGCACCTTGCCGTCGGCCAGCACCATCTGCTTGTCGCCTGCGAGAGTGGGCATCCAGTGCAGGTTCAGGGGCGCCAGATCCCCGGCGGTCAGCACCGCCACCACACCGTCCAGCGCCATTGCCGCGCTGGTGTCGATGGATTTGACCCGCGCATGGGCAAAGGGCGAGCGCACGAAATCACCGTGCAGCATGCCGGGCAGTTTCACGTCGTCGACGTAATTGCCCTTGCCCTGGGTAAAGCGGACGTCCTCCACCCGCTTGCGGGAGCAGCCCATGCCTTTGAGGTTTGCGGAACGGTCTTTGCGGTCGGGAGTCATGTCGTTCATTCCGCGGCCTCCTTGCTCGCATTCATTTCGGTGGCAGCCGCCTGGATCGACTTCACGATGTTCTGGTAGCCGGTGCAGCGGCAGATATTGCCGGCCATTCCGAAACGGATTTCCTCTTCGGTAGGGTTCGGGTTCTCCTCCAGGAGCTTTGTGGCCCGGGTGATCATGCCCGGGGTGCAAAAACCGCATTGCAGCCCGTGATGCTCGCGGAAGGCTTCCTGCAGAACGTGCAGCGCATCGGGCTGGCCGATGCCTTCGATGGTGGTGATCTCGGCGCCATTGGCCTGGGCCACGAACATGGTGCAGGACTTTACCGATTTGCCATCCACCATGACTGTGCAGGCGCCGCAGTGGGAGGTGTCGCAGCCCACATGCGGTCCGGTCAGGTCCAGATGCTCGCGCAGCGCATAGATTAGCAGTTCGCGCGGTTCGGCCAGGAACTCCCGGTTCTTTCCGTTCACCTTCAGCTTGATATGCATCTTGCCGCTCATGTCTGCCTCCCTTACGCGCGGTGCCAGGCGCGCTGGATCGCGCGGGTCAGGATGATGCCGGCCACGTGCCGCTTGAATGCCACCGGGCCCCGGTTGTCCTCGACCGGGTCGATGTCGTCGAGAACCGCCCGGACGGCGGCGCTGACGGCGGCGTCATCGGCAGCCGTGCCGGTCAGCGCTTCGCCGGCCGTTTCCGAGAACACCGGCACGTCGCTGAGGTTGGTCATCGCGATGGAGGCTGCAGTGCAGGTATCTCCGTCTTTCTGCAGGATCACGGCTGCGGCGGCAGTGGCATAGTCGCCAATCTTGCGCTTCTGCTTCTCATAGGCGTAACCGCCTGAAGGGACCGCAAAGCTGATCGCAGTCAGGACCTCTTCATCCTCGCGGCCGGTCATATAGGCAGCTTCATAGAAATCGCGTGCGGCCACGGTGCGCTCGCCATCCGGGCCGACAAGGGTGAACTCCGCATCCAGGCACTGCATCAGCCCCGGCATGTCATTGCCCGGATCGCCATTGGCAACATTGCCGCCGACGGTGCCCATGTAGCGGACCTGCGGGTCGGCAATCACCAGGGCCGCTTCGCGAAGGATCGGAGCGGCAGCGGCAAGCCCCTGATGCTGAATCAGCTCGTGCTGAGTGACCATCGCGCCCAGGGTGATGCGGTCATCTGCAACGGTAATGCCCTTCAGCCCTGCCACACCCTGCAGATCAATCAGGTGCGGTATCTCGGCCATGCGCAGCTTCATCATGGGGATCAGGCTGTGTCCGCCCGCCATCACCCGCGCATCATCCCCATGCTCTTCCAAAAGGGCGATCACACCGGAAATATCGCCTGGCCTGTGATACTCGAACGCCGCTGGTATCATCGCTTGTCCTCCCTCAGATGCGTGAAGAAGAGACTGTCTGCAGCGGCGGTCTAAGGCGCGGGAATTTCAACGGTTTTCGCGGGTTTCTGCACGAAATGCGAATAGGCGCGCACGAAATGCGCGGGGTTCAGACGCCCAAAGCCGCCCGAACGACCTTAAGCCGTGAGCGCGACACCGGTACCTTGGCCAGACCCGGGATATCGAAATGGCAGACACCGTTGTCCTTCAGCCGCTCGAAGCCGCTGACATGCGCCGGGTTGATCAGGTAAGAGCGGTGGCTCTTGATGAAATCCGTTTGCGCCAAGCGCCGCTCAGCCTCGGTGATCGACCAGCTGCAGAAATGCTGGCCGGCAGCGGTGTAGAGGTGGGTGTAATGCCCTTCGGCCCGGATTGCCGCCACCGCGTCGGCGGAAAAGAACTGAGTGCGGCCTTCCTGCTCATACGGGATCTGCCGCGAAACCGGTGCGGGTTCCGCTTCCGGCTCTGCACCGGCAGCAGGCGGCGGCGCGCTGTCCAGGGCGGGCTGGGCAATCGGGGAAGAGGGCTTCAGAAAGGTGACGCCAGTGAGCAGAAACGCTCCGCAAAGGGCAAAACTGGTCAGCACCACCCCGATGGCCAATGTCTCTTTGCCGATCAGCGGCCCGACCTGGCTGGCCGCCTCCAGCGGGGTGAAGCTGGTGCCGGCGATGGCGATGAAATGCACGGTAAAGACCGCCAGGCCAAAGCCGGCGGTGCCCAGCAGGATGTTGCGGTGACTGCGCTCGCCATAGGCAATTGAAAACGCTGCGGTGTTGAGCACGCAGGAGGCGGAAACAGCCAGAGCAATGCCGCCGGGAGTATACAGAGCGCGGCACAACTCCAGCCCGGCCATTCCGATGTAGTGCATCGCCAGCACCCCCAGCCCCACCGTGGTTCCGGCAAGGGCCACGGTCATCCGGGTGCGCTGCCAGAAATGCAGGATCAATAGGGCGGTACCGACCACCAGGATAGCCACCAGCGCCGAGGCCAGGGTGACAGCCGAGTCATAGTAGAACTGGATCGGCAGCTGCAGGCCGAGCATTGCCACGAAGTGCATAGACCAGATGCCGCCGCCAAGCGCCACCGCTGACAGCGCAATCGCGAGCTTCCGCTGCGCGAAGGAACGCGCCGACAATCCCTTGGTCAGCGATAACCCCGTGAAACCCGCAACCAGGGCAACAAAAAAAGAAGCCGCCACCAGCCCTTGGTTATGCGTGTAATCTAGGACCTGCATGACAGGAATCCTTAGCGGCTCCGGGTGCAGCCTGCAACAAAGGTGTCGAACTGCCCGGTGCAAAACCGGTTTGAGACCGGGTCCAGCGCCTGAAAGTCCGGATCCGCTTTACCTATTGCGCATGTTCACGACAAATCGAAGTGCGGCTGAAACCGAGATGCCATTAAGGCTGTGCCGGAGCCCCTCAGTTCCTTCCGTTTGTGCAGGGACCGGCCACCTTCGCCTCAAGCAGCCGCTGAGGTTGAAGCTTGCGCGGAAGGGCCGGTTGTAAAACGCGCCATCAGCTCTGTCAGTTTCTGAGAGTCTGAATGCAGCATGTGCCCGGCTGCGGTTGCTTCCTCGACCATGGCAGCATTCTGCTGCGTTACTTGGTCCAGCTGGCTCACCCCGGTATTGATTTCACTCAAGCCCGTTGCTTGCTCGACAGCGCCCTCGGCGATGTTCGACACAAGCCCGCTGATATGGTTTACCTGCTCGACGATCTTCTCGATCGCCTCCCCGGCTTTGCCCACCAGTTCGACGCCCTGGCCGACATGGCCGGAGCTTTCGCCGATCAGGCCCTTGATCTCGGTTGCGGCATCGGCGGACCGTTGCGCCAGCGCCCGAACCTCCGAGGCAACCACGGCAAATCCCTTGCCCGCCTCGCCGGCGCGGGCGGCTTCAACGCCGGCGTTCAGCGCCAAGAGGTTAGTCTGGAAGGCAATATCATCGATAACGCTGATGATCCGCGCGATTTGCGACGAAGAGTCCTCTATGGCGCTCATCGCCGAGACCGCTTCCTTGACGATCTCGCCGCTGTTAACAGCCTCCAACCGGGCCTCGTCCATGGTTCTTTCCACGCTTTTTGCCCCTTCCGCCGCCGATTTTACCGATACAGTCAGCTCCTCCAGCGCAGCAGCTGTCTGCTCCAGAGTGGCTGCCTGGCCTTCGGTCCGGTTGGAGAGATCATCCGAAGCCCGGCTGATTTCGGTGGCACCGTTGTTGATGCTGCTTGTGGCATCCAGAACCTGGCTGATGGTTTCATTCATCGTGTCCACCGTGGAGTTGAAGTTCTCCCGCAACTGCCGGTACTCCGGCGGAAAGCTCTCGTGAATCCGGCAGTCGAGCCGCCCTTCGGCCAGCTCGCGAAGGTGTTCCCCTGCAACCTCAACCACGCGCTCAGCATCTTTTTTGTTTTGCGTCGCCTTGGCTTCTGCCCGCTCAGCAGCTTCTGCCTGGTCGCGCGCCGCCTGCTGCTGCAGTTTCAGCTCCGCATCGGCTGCCAAGCTCTTGCGGAGGCTGATCAGTAAGACGCCCGATTCCAAGAGGACAACGGCAGCATGCAATACCGTGCGCTGCAGGTTCTCCGTCAGGCCGCCGCTCGGGTAAACCAGAGCAGGCAGCAGCACACTGAAGGAAGTGTGGTGCAAGGCCACCAATACGGTTGCGAAGATCAGCGCGCGCGGATTGGCCAGGGTCGAAACGATCGCAAGAGCGGCAAAGAACATCATATGCGCGTCGAGCTGCCAAGCGTGGCCGCTAAGCGAGGCAGTGAACAGAATGCAATGGGCGATAAAACAGAAACTCAGCAGGTAGTCGCGCGTCGATTCCGTCAGCCTCTGGGACACGAATGCCAAAGCGCCAAGAGCCAAACTCAGGATTGCGAACATCCACCAGCCGGCAGAGCCGTTCAAGAAATATGCGGCAAGGGCTGGGATCGGCATCAAAAGCCAGCTGGAGTTCTGCTGGATGCGCCGCTCTGTTGCCACGGTTTCAGCGGAGCGGCTGTTTTGCGGCCCGGACGCCTTCATTTTGCGCATAGTTCCAAAATCTTTCTTCCATTTACAACCAGCCAGGCACCCTGGCTGTAGAGCCGGTCAACGCTGCGTGGAGACTCCAGCAGCACCAGGGCACCCATCGGGGCGCGTTCTGGCGTAACTTCCTGCACTTCGGAGCTTGCGGCGATTTCGGCAGCGCTCTTTCCCCAAGGAGGCGCAATTACCAATGCCACCTCTCCTGCCAGCGGACGGCCCTCAGCAACCAGCATGAGCGCTGGCGAGCAAAGCACGATGGCTGCCGCAGCAAGTATCAGAAACACGTTCTGCATGACTTTTCCTTTGCAGCAGGTCCTAGCCGAGATTCATTTTGAAATTCTTAAGCGATCAGAAGCCCGCAGCGCTGGCTGGCCAGTCATTGAAATAGCTGCCCGAAGTCTTGCGCCGTTGGTTCAATGGCAAAATGAACCGCGCCGGGCGGTCTGCGGCCTAAATTTACCGGTCCGGCGCCGGATGGCCTTTGAGGACCGGGAACGGTTCGCCCAGCCGGGAAGCTGCGGCGGATTAAGTCTGCTAGCTGCGCGTGCGTGCCGAGCGCTCCCTGATCTCAGCGGGGATCTTGTTGCGCTGGATTTTCCCGGAAGGGCCTTTGGGAAGCTCGGCCAGAATGTGCACCTCGTCAGGGGATTTGAATTTCCCGAGCTGGGACCGGCAGATCTCGATCAGCTCCAGCGGGGTCAGGCTGGAGCCGTCGCGGATCTTCACCGCGGCTTCGACCGTCTCGCCGTAGCTGTTGCAGGGGCGCCCGAAGGCGGCGGCCTCGATCACGTCCGGGTGGGAATAGAGCGCCTCGTCGATCTCGCGCGGGGCGATGTTTTCGCCGCCCTTGATGATCAGCTCCTTCAGGCGGCCAGTGACGAAGACATAGCCGTCGCCGTCGATCCGCCCCAGATCGCCGGTGCGCAGCCAGCCGTCGGGGGTGAAGGTTGCGGCTGTGGCTTCCGGGTTGTTCAGGTACTCCAGCATCACGTTGGGGCCGCGCACCGCCAGCTCGCCTTCGCTGCCATTGGTGACGGGCTGAAGGTTTGCATCCAGGATCGTCACCTCGTTGCCAAAGGCGATGCCGGGGGAGCCGATCTTGCGGATGCCCGGGGGCAGGGGGTTCGACAGGATCTGGGCTGCCGTCTCTGTCAGGCCCATGGTTTCGATCACCGGCATGCCGAAGCGGTCCTCGAACGCGCGCTGCACGTCGGGGGCCAGCGCCGAGGATGCCGACCGGCCGAAGCGCAGCCGCGCCTTGGTACTGTCCACGGGGTCCAGGTCCGAATGCAGCAGGTGCGAGATGATGGTCGGGACCACCGAGAACCAGGTCGCCTTTGACCAGCCGGCATGGGCCCAGAAACGGCTGGCGGAGAACCGCGCGCACATCGCGAGCGAACCGCCGGAGATCAGCGCGCCCATCACTGTTACGCAGAGCCCGTTGATGTGGTAGATCGGCAGCACGCAGAGACCGCGGTCCTGCGGTGTCAGCTCATGCGCCACGGCGGTGGTCCAGCCGCCCGCCAGCAGGCTGGCGTGCGTATGCACCACCCCCTTGGGCTGGCCGGTGGTGCCGGAGGTGTACATCAGCAAAGCGTGGTCACCGGCAGAGAGCGGGTGCAGCTCTGCCGGTGACCCGCCGGCTGCCGCCGCCTGGTCCAAAGGGGAAATTGAAGACAGGCTGGCAGTCTGCTCGAACAGGTCCGACTGACTCGGGTGCACAAAGGCAAAGCGGGCGCCGCTGTGCTGCAGGGCGTAGGAAACGGCGCTGCTGCCCGCAACAAGGTTGATCATCGTGGCGCGGAAGCCGCCGTAAAGCACGCCGAACAGGCATTCAAGCGCTTCGCGCCCGTTGGGGTGCAGGATGGCGATGCTCTCGCCCTTGGAGACACCCCGGGCGGTCAGATAGCGGGCAATGGCTTCTGCCGTCTCGCGCAGCTCCGCCCAGGACAGATCGGGGTCGCCATCGGGAAAGACAAAGCCGGTGCCGCCCTCAGCAGCACGTTTGTCCAGCCAATCGCGGATGGTTCCCTTGGGCGGTTCCATCATTGGCCCGCCTCCGCCCAGTAGCTGGCAAAGATGTCCTTGAGCGCGGGCTCGCGGGAAGGGATTTCGCGCACGATCTTGGTGGTCTGCACGAAGTGGCGCCAGTTGAGGTTGGTGTCGATGGAGTTGCCGCCCCAGCTGCCGCAGCCCATCGACAGGGAGAATGGCATCCCGTTGGTGAAGGCGCCGCCGGTGGCGAAGGTATGCGCCTGGTTGACGATCACACGGCAGGTGGACAGTTCGCGGCCCATCTCAATGGCGCGTTCGTCCTTGGCGGTGTGAATGCCTATCGAGTGGCCTGCGCCCTGATGGTTCAGGATGCGGGATGCAATAGCTTTGGCATCTGCAAAGTCCGCCGCGCGGTAGACGGCCAGAATGCGGCTCAGCTTCTCGCCGGACAGCGGGTGGTTCGGGCCGATGCCCTTGGTCTCCACCGCCAGGAATTTGGTGTCTGAGGGGACTTTGCCGGCCATGCCCAATGCGGCCAGCATCTTGCCGGCGTCCTGGGCGATGACCTCGCGGTTCAGATGGCCGCCCGGCCAGAGTCTGGCGATGATGCCGCCGGCCTCGGCCTCGGGCACCAGCGCACCGCCTTCCCGGGCGAGCGCTGCAATGAAAAGGTCATAGATGGCATCCACCACCACGACGGAGTTTTCCGAGGAACAGGAGGTGGCGTTGTCGAAACACTTGGAGGCGGTGATCTTGGCCGCGGCATCGGCCAGATCCGCGGTTTCATCCACAATCACGGTCACATTGCCGGCGCCGACAGCCACGGCAGGCGTGCCGCAGGACTGGGCGCGGTGGACGTTGTTCTGGCTGCCGGTGCAGATCACCCGGTCGGCGGCTTCCATCAGCGCCTGGGTCTTGGCCTTGGAACCGGGGGCCGGGATCATCTGCACCAGATCAGGATTGAGTCCCAGCTTGGCAAACTCGGCGTGGATATAGCTGAGCAGCAGCTCGCAGGAGGCGACGCCCTTGGGGGAGGGGGCCACGACGATGGCATTGCCGCCCTTCAGCGCGTTGATGATGTTGTTGGCAGGCGTCGCCGCCGGATTGGTCGAGGGGACAACGGCGCCGATCACGCCGATGGGGCGCATGATTTCGGTGATGCCGGTTTCAGGGTCGTCGCTGATGATGCCGTGGGTCCGGACACCCGCAATGTCGCGCAGCAGGCCCAGCGTCTTGCGGTGGTTCTTGGTGATCTTGTCCGGCACGTTGCCAAGGCCGGTGGTTGCCACCGCCAGCTCCGCCAGGGCGCGGTTGCGGGCGGGTTCCATGATGGCCCAGCCGGCCGCCAGGGCGGCCTTGTCATACAGTGCCTGGCTTCCCTTGGCCTCGAAGTCCTGTTGGGCGGTGCGGGCGCGCACCACGATCTGTTCCACCTCGGCGGCGCCGGAGGCGAGTGCGTCCTGAGCGTTCATGTCTTACCTCGATTTCTAGGCCGGGGCGCGCGCTGCGGCTGCGCGCGCCCCGAAGGCGTTCCGGCTGGGATCAGAGACCGGCCAGGAGCTCTTTCAGTGTCTGTTCGCGGGCGGCCCACATCTCCTTGACCTCGTCACGGGTCATGATGTGCATCGGGGATCCGCCAGCCTGCATCTTCTTGGCGACCCGGTCATTGGCGAACATTGCAGGCACGGTTGCGGCGAGCTTGTCGATCACCTCCTGCGGGGTGTCCTTGGGCACCATGATGCCGCGGAAGTTGACCGAGGAGTTGTCAACCTCCAGCCCTTGCTCCTGCATGGTGGGTACATCGGGCAGGAAGTCGGAGCGCTGCAGGTCGGCAACCCCCAGGATCTTGACGTTGCCGGCCTCCTGCGCACGGTAGGCGTCCGAGAGGTTGTTGATGCCACCCATCACCTCACCGGCGATCACCGCCTTCATCGCGGCCGCGCCGCCGCCCTTGGTTGGGATGTAGGCCATCTTCACGTCCGCCGCCCTTTCGATCTGCAGCGCGGCGATGTGGTGGCCGACAAACAGGCCGGCGCCGGAAAAGGTCAGTTTGCCCGGGTTCTCCTGGGCGTAGGCGACCACATCGGCCATCGAGTTGAACGGGCTGTCAGCTCCCACGACAAACACTGCCGGATCGGCGCCCCAGTTGGCGATCGGTTCGAAACTGTCCGCGGAATACTGCACGCCGCCCTTGATCGACTGGGCGATGAAATGGGGCACGTTGTAGGCCGCGAGCGTGTAGCCGTCGGCATCGGCCTGGGTGGCAAACCAGTTCCAGCCGACACGGCCGCCGGCACCGGGCTTGTTGATGATGGCGATGGGCATTCCCAGCGCATCCTCGTTGCCCGCGGTCATGGTGACGATCCGGGCCTGAAAATCGGTCGCCCCGCCGGCCCCGTAGGAGACCATCATCATGATCGGGCGTTCCGGATATTCCTCGGCCATGGCAGCGCCTGCCAGGCCCATCAGCGCGATGGCGGCGCCTGCAATCAGTGTCTTCATTTTCTTCTCCTCCCTTTTTGGTTTCGGACCGTGCGCAAACGGTCAGAACAGAATTTCCCGCGGCGTGTAGACGCTCAGCAGATTGGCAAAGAGGCCGTACATCACCGCCACGAACACTGCGGTGATCAGCGCGCGCCGGATCCAGGTCTTGCCTTCGGAATGCGGCGCCGGGTCGTAGAGCGACAGCAGAATGAAAAAGGCGATGGCGGTGGCGGTGTAGAACCCCAGCGCCTTGGCGGCCCAGAAGACATAGACCAGCATCACCGCCAGACCCGGAACCATGTTGAGGAACATCGTCCGGGACACGCCGGAGCCGACCTTGCTGAGGCCCAGGACGGCTTTGCCGAAGGTCCAGCCTGCCAGCACCACGAACACAGATGCGATCAGGCGCGGGAACAGGAAGGCCTCGGCAGGCTGTTGGGTGTAGCTGACCCAGGCGACCCAGATGCCGACGGCAAAGACTAGGCCGGACCCGAGGATGTGCTGAGACCGGTTCATGCCTGCGCCTCCTCTTTGGTGGTGTAGCGGCTGCTGCGCAGCTCCATCCAGGCCGAATAGGCGATGGAGGCCAGCACCACGGCGATCAGGAAGATGTTGAGGCCGCCGGTCAGGAAGTAGGCGGACTTGCCGACGGTCGCGTCGGCGATCATGCCGCCCTGGATGAAGTTCGACTCCGCGATCGGGCCCAGGATCAGGCCCAGCACCAGCGGCGCGGCGGAGAAGCCGAAACGCTCCAGGAAATACATGCCGATGCCGAGGCAGGCCATCACGTAGACGTCGCCCATCGAGCTTTGCACCGAGTAGGCGCCGAAGACGGAGAGGGCGAGCACGATGGCGGCCATCACCGATTGCGGCACCTGGGCGACGCGGGCGGCGAGGCCTGCGACATAGAGGCCGAAGAGGCACATCAGGACCTGGCCCACCAGCATCGAGTTGATGAAGGTCCAGGCCACATCCGGGTGATTGTCGAACAGGTCGGAACCCGGAAAGATGCCGTGGATCAGCAGGCCGCCCAGCAGCACCGCGGCGGTGGGGCTGCCGGGGATCGACAGCGTGAGCAGCGGCACCAGCGACGGGCCGACCATGGCGTTGTTGGCGGATTCCGCGGCGATCACGCCTTCGCTGTGGCCCTTGCCGAATTTCTCCTTCTCGGAGGAGAACTTCTTGGTCTGGTCATAGGCCACCAGCCCGGCAATCTGGCCGCCGACGCCGGGGATCAGCCCGATGATGGAGCCGGTGATGGTGCCGATGCCAAGGGCGCGCGGGCGGCGCAGCAGTTCGCGGGTGGCGTCAAGCACGGAATGCTTCTGCACCTCGATCACCTCGGCGCCGTCCGCGCGGCGGCCCTTGGCGAACATGGTGAGCACCTGCGGGATGGCAAAGAGGCCAATGAGCGCCGCGATGATGTTGATGCCGCCGCCAAGCGACGGGTGGAAGATGAAACGCTGAGCGCCCATGATGTCGTCGAACCCGATGGTGGCGAGCCACAAGCCGATGCAGCCGGAGAGCAGCCCCTTGACCACGGAGGCCGAGTCCAGCGAGCCGATAACTGTCACGCCCAGGATCGCCAGCCAGAACAGATGCGAGGGGCCGAAGGCCAGCGCCCACTGGGCCAGCAGCGGGGTCAGGAAGATCAGCAGCAGCACGCCGAAGATGCCGCCGACGGCGGAGGCCAGGAACGACAGCTGCAGCGCCTTGGCGCCCTGGCCCTGCTTGGCCATCTTGTGACCGTCCAGCGTGGTGGCGATGTTTGCGGGCGCACCGGGAATCTTCAGAAGGATCGCGCTGACTGCGCCGCCGGCCACGGTGGAGGTATAGGCGGCGCCCAGCAGGATCAGGCCCTGAACGGCCTCCAGATGGA
This sequence comes from Leisingera coralii, assembly GCF_049056525.1. NCBI lineage: Bacteria > Pseudomonadati > Pseudomonadota > Alphaproteobacteria > Rhodobacterales > Roseobacteraceae > Leisingera > Leisingera coralii. The sequence continues at coordinate 35,212 of NZ_JBHUPT010000069.1, forward strand.
AGGTGAAGGGGATCAGCAGCGCCACCGCCATTGTCGGCGAAAGCCCCGGGGTCGCCCCCAGGATCAGCCCGCCGATGGTGCCGCCCAGAAGCAGCAGGAATGACAGCGGTGAGAACACGTCTCCGAAGTAATAAATGAACTCCATTCGGGGCCTCCCAACCAGGCTGATCGCGCTTTTGCTTTTGTTGACAAAACAGGTTAGGCCATGAAAATAGTATTGCAAACGTTTTCATAAATCTTGCCTCAGGAGGGCGGATTATGGCGCCGAAACAAAGGGGTAACGTGGATATCGTTGCGGTGGCGAAGGCTGCAAAAGTGTCGCCCTCCACGGTGTCGCGCACGTTCAACCATCCCGATCTGGTGAGCCCGGCGACTCGCAAGAAGATCACCCGTGCGGTGCAGAAACTGGGCTATGTCCGAAACCGTGCGGCGCAGATGATGCATGGCAAGCGGTCGGGCACCATCGGGCTGGTGGTGCCGACGATCAACCACGCGATTTTTGCCGAGGTGATCCAGGCGTTTTCGGATGCGATCGACCGGGCCGGCTTTACCCTGCTCTTGGCCTCGCACGGCTATGATCTGGACCGTGAGTACGAGATGGTGCGCAAGCTGATGGAGCACCGGGTGGACGGGGTGGCGCTGATCGGGCTGGAGCATTCCGAGGCCACCTCGCGGCTGATTGCGCAGCAGGAAACACCTGCGATGGCGATCTGGAATTATGCAGAGGAGTCCGAGCTGCCCTGCGTCGGCGCTGACAACCGGCTGGCCGGGCGGATGGCGGCGGAGCACCTGGTGGAACTGGGGCACCGGGACATCGGCCTGATCTTTCCCGACACGCGGGGCAACGACCGGGCGCGGCACCGGCTGGAGGCGGTTCTGGAAACACTTGAGGCCGCTGGCGTTGCGGTGCCGGACGGTCGCAAATCCGAAGCGCCATACAGCGTTTCGCAGGCCAAGCAGGCGGCCCTGGACCTGCTGTCGGCGCCGGCGCGCCCAAGCGCACTGCTGTGCGGCAATGACGTGATTGCCCAGGGCGCGCTTTATGCTGCGCAGCGCTGCGGGCTGCAGGTGCCGGAGCAGTTGTCGGTCATCGGTATCGGCGACTTCAAGGGCTCCGCCGAAATCGAGCCGGGGCTGACAACGGTCCGCATCCCGGCCGGCACGATCGGAACGCTCGCCGGTGAGCAGTTCACTGCCTTCATAACCTCTGATGCGCCGGATCCGTTCAGGATCTGCTGTGAACCGGAGCCTATCTTTCGGGGCACGACTGCGGCGCTGTGACCGGAAAAGCCCAGGTTGGACAGGGCATATGTGCAGCAGAAGTATCGCCGAATTGGTGAATACCTGCTGTGCAAGCCCGTGTGCCGCTGAATCCATTTGGCGATACCATCGGCGCAAGCACCGTGGAGCGGCAACACGTTCTTTGCCGGATAGACGCCCATAATGCTGATTTCAGCCATGGTTGCTCTTTATTCGAAGTGACACTGTGCAGAACATCACCTTGGCACACTGTGATGCCGTTAGGCGGGGGTATCCACGCCATCACTGGCAATCAAACCGGACCCGTCAGATCAGGCTCCCCAACGGCACCCAGACTGCACCCGCCCCTGGTTAAAGGAGCGGGCTAGTGATTTACCGTCAGGCCGCCTCATTAGGGTCCGGGCCATGCGGGGCTTCTCGCCAAGTCCGGGAAGCAAGCCGTCGCGGACGCACTGTTTGGCGAACTCGAGCGCAAAGGCTAGGCGGCTTTGTCAGCCCGCCAGATGTATGTCGTGCAGGTCCAGCTGATAGAACGGGTGCATGTCAACATTGGCAAATTTCCCGCTCGAATGGTTATAGACCGAGCGCCAGTAGGGCTGGATCACCACCCCTTCGTCCTGCAGCAGCTTCTGCATCTTGGCCATGATTTCGCGGCGCTTGTCCGCATCGGCGATGGCCAGCCCCTGCTCCAGCAACGCATCGAACTCGGCATTGGCAAAACCGCTCTCGTTCCAGGGCGCGCCGGATTTATAAGCCAGCGACATGATCTGGATGCCCAGCGGCCGCGGGCCCCATTCGGTGGCCGAGAACGGGTATTTGGTCCAGTCGTTCCAGAAGGTTGCGCCGGGCAAGATCTTGCGCGCGACGTTCAGCCCCGCGTCCCGCATCTGCGCCGCCACCGCGTCGCAGGTGTTCTTCTGCCAATCTGTGTCCAGCGAGATCAACTCGAACTCGGTCTCGCCATGGCCCGCAGCGGCGACCATCTCGAGCCCTTTCTCCGGGTTCACTTCCAGCGGCGGCAGCTCGGCGTATTCGGGATGCACCGGGCAGACGTGGTGGTTTTCCCCTACCAGCCCCAGCCCGCCGATGCCCAGCTCCAGCAGCAGCGCATTCTCGACGCACAGCTGGATGCCACGGCGTACATCGCGGCTGTCATAGGGCGCGCCGCCCTGGTTGAACCGCACTGCCAGAGTGCTGGCCGTCACCACATTGGTCGGCGTCCAGCCGATGCCGGTGAACACATCGACGTAATCGCCATCGGTGCGGTAGGTCAGGTCGATCTCGTCACCCTCGGCCGCGGCCAGAACCGCCGTCTGGTCGGTGCCCAGATCGATGAACTCGATCCGCTCCAGCCAGCCGCCCTCGCGCCAGTAGCCGTGATCGGGGTTGCGCACCAGCACGCCCTTTTCTCCAACGCTGTAGCTTTCGGGCAGATAGGCGCCGGTGCCGACCGGGTTCTCCAGCAGATCGCCGCCGTCATAGCTGCGGTGCACCACAGCTGCCGGGTAATCCGACAGGCCTGCAACCAGGCTGATGTCCGATTTCGACAGGTTCAGGATCACGGTGTGATCGCCGGCCACTTCCACCGCACCCTCGCGCAGCTTCTTGGTTTCCGGGTCCTGCAGCGCCGACACACGCGCCGCCATCGAATTGCCCTCGACCGTGCCATCGGCCCAGCGGGTCAGGTTGTGCAGCACATCTTCGGCGGTGAAATCATCGCCATTGTTCCACTTGACACCTTTGCGCAGGTTCAGCCGGTACTGATCGGCGGTCTCATTCGCTTCCCAGCTTTCCAGCAGGCTTCCGGTCACGGTGCCGTCCCGGTTGAAGTTCGACAGGTAATCCAGCCAGCCGCGGCAGAAATTGGCCATCTCGGTCCAGTCCCACAGCCGCGGATCCTTCAGCGCCTTGGTCTCCATGTTGACGCGCAGCGTGCCGCCCTGCTGCGCCGCCGCCCGGGCTGGCGCGGGCGCGGCCAGGCCGATGGCCGAATAGGCCGCCGCGGCCGACAGGCCCAGCATCGTCGCGCGGCTCAAAAACTCGCGCTTGGTCATCAGCCCGGCGCGGTACTCGCGCGCATATAGCGCTGCCGCCGGATGGGTGGAATCGTTTGCCATTGTCCGTCTCCCTGGTTTGGCCCGTCAGAGCATATGATTTTGGACACTTGTGTCCATTGGTTTCGGTCCGCCGCTGGTGAACCATGCGCCGCGGGCGCGTTCAAACGCCAGCCCGGCGCGGAAAACCGTCGCCTCGTCGAACGGGCGGCCGGTTATCTGCACTCCCATCGGCACGCCGCTGGCCGATTGCGCGACCGGCACCGACAGCACCGGATGGGTCCCCAGCATGTTGAACGGCACGGTCAGTGCCCAGCCCAGCATGCTGTCCATCTCCCGGCCATTGATCTGCAGGCTGTCACTGGCGGGGTCGAAATTCGCAGGCACCGCCGGAATCGCCGTTGCCGGGCACAAAGGCAGATCATATCCCGCCATCGCCTTCCCGAGTGCCCGCCCGGCCTCGCCTGCGGTGGTCAGCGCCGCCAGGTAATCGCGCGGCCGGACCGCCAGCCCGGCGCGGGCGAAATCGCTGGCATAGGGCGTCATCCGCTCCCAGCCGGCATCATTTTCGGGTGCGATGGAGGTGCCGAAGATCAGCCGAAGATGGGTCAGCGCCGCCTGCAGAACATCGTTGCCCCAGGGCAGGCTGATCTCCGTGACCTTGGCGCCCAGGTCGCGGAACAGCTGCGCCGCGGTCTCCAGCGCTGCCAGCATCTCAGGCTCGACTTCAAAGAACCCCAGATCACGCGAGACCGCCACCCGCAGCCCCTTGATCCTGGAAGGACCTGGCCGGATTTCCTGATAGGGCAGGGTGCAGGGGTCCTCCGGGTGCGGGCCGCTCAGCAGGTTCTGAAACAGCAGCGCATCACCAACGCTGCGCGCCATTGGGCCAGTGTGGCAATAGGGGTCCAGGTTGAACGGCGCATCCACCGGGTTGCGCCCGCGCGGCGGCTTGTAGCCCACTACCCCGCAGCAGGCGGCGGGAATGTGGATCGAGCCGCCGATGTCAGAGCCTGTCGCCAGAGTCGCCGAACCTGCCGCCAGCGCCGCCCCCGCCCCGCCGGAGGAGCCGCCCGGCGTCATTGCGGTGTTCCAGGGGTTGCGGGTCACGCCCCAGCGGCGCGACCAGGTGACTGCGGCGCAGGAATATTCCGGCGTGGCGCTGCGGGCATGCACAATGGCCCCCGCTTCCAGCACCCGCTGGTTGATGGGCGAGGTCGCGGGCTGCGGCGCCTCGCTGGCCAGCAGCGACCCGGCAGAGGTCGGCTGCCCGGCGATATGGCCGGAATCCTTGACCGCAACGCAGATCCCCTCCAGCGGCCGTGGCGTCGGCCCCCTGCCCATATACCGCGCCTCGGCCTCACCCGCGGCCTCCCGCGCGGCCTCGAAAAAGCGGTATGTCAGGGCGTTGACCGCCGGCTCCGTCGCCTCGGCCCGGGCAATCACCGCCTCGGTCAGCTCCACCGGCGACAGCGCCTTTTTCCGGAAGGCCGCCAGCGCCTCCGCCGCCCCAAGATAGGCCAGACCGCTCATGCGGGGGCCGTGACGGACTGGACCGCCGCCTGCATCACCGCCATGATCTCGCCGATCTCCTCACCGGTGCAGATATAGGGCGGTGCAATCGCCAGAACCGGCCCGATGATGCGGAAGAACACGCCCCGCCGCTCGGCCTCCTGCCCCGCGGCGCGGGCGAGACCTTCGGTGTCCATCTCCACCGCCGCCAGCATCCCCTGGCAGCGCACATCCCGAACGCTGGGCGCGCCGCGCAGCCGCTCCAGCCCCGCCGCAATCCGCGCGCCCAGCCGCTGTGTATGCGCGGGAAGGTCCATTTCCTCATAGATATCAAGGCATTCCAGCGCTACGGCCGCGCCCGCCGGATGTCCGCCATAGGTCACGCCATGGCCAAAGGTGCCGTATTCATGGCCCAGCGACCGGATCGTCTCATAGACCTCACCGGTCATCGCCACCGCTGACATCGGAAAGACCGAGGCGGTCAGCTGCTTGGCCAGCGTCATCATGTCGGGGCGGATGCCATAGGTCTCGCAGCCAAACCATTCGCCGGTGCGCCCGAAACCGCAGATGATCTCATCGGCGATCAGCAGGATATCGTGGCGCGCCAGAACCTCCTGTATTTCGCTCCAATATCCCTCCGGCGGCAGGATAACCCCGCCGGCGCCCATCGCAGGCTCGCCGATAAAGGCGCCGATGGTGCCCGGGTCAGCCGCGCGGATCAGCGCATCCAGCTCCCTTGCCCGGCGCCTGGAGAAGGCAATCTCGCTCTCGCCTGGCTCCGCGTCCTGCAAATAATGCGGCCGCCCGGTGCGCAGCACCGCGTCCAGCGGCAGGTCGAACCCGTCATGACAATAAGCCAGCCCTGTCAGCGCCGCGCTCATCTGGCCCGAGCCGTGATAGGCGCCCTCGCGGGCGATGATGCGCTTCTTGTCCGTCCGGCCCTTGGCGTTCCAGTAAAAGCGCGCGAATTTCGCCGCCGTTTCCACCGCCTCGGAGCCGGAGGTGCCAAAGAACACCCGCGCCATGCCCGGCAGCCGCGCCACCAGCCGCGCCGCCAGCTCATCCGCAACCGCAGGTGTGCGCCCCATGAAGGAATGGTAATAGGCAAGCTGGGACATTTGCCGCGTCAACGCCTGCGTCAGCCGCTCCGGCGTGAACCCCAGCGACGAACACCACAGCGCGGACACCGCATCGATACAGGATTTGCCATCCGCATCGGTCACCCGGATCCCCTCGCCGCGGACAAAGCGGCTGGGCGGATCGGTTTCAGCCAGAGCCGGATCGGTGAATGGGAAAAGCTGTGCCATGCGAACCTCCTGCAACCGGGTTGCCAGCACCTTGATGCAGGCGGTTTATTCAGTCAAATTACAATAATTCCGCTTTTACAGGAGATTTTCTCATGTCTGGCCGTGGCTTGCCCAACCTGAATGCCCTCCGCGTCCTGGCCGCCGTCGCGCGCGAGGGCGGGTTCTCCAAGGCCGCCGATACTCTGGGTGTCACCCAGTCGGCGGTCAGCAAGCAAATCGCTGCGCTGGAGGCGGAATTGCAGCAGCCGCTGTTTCTGCGATCGCACCGCAAGGCGGAGATCACCGCCTATGGCCGCCATGTCGCCGATCTGGCGGCAGAGGCCTTTGGCCGCATCGAAACCGGGCTGCAGCAGGCCAAGGCGCCGCTGCCGGAGCAGATCCGCTTCTGGGGCGATGCCGATTTCACCGAGCTGTGGCTGTTTCCGCGCCTGCGCCGGTTCGAGGCGCTGCACCCCGATATCCGTATCTCGATCTCGGTTCAGGTCGGCATGAACCGCCCGCCCGGCGCCGAGTTTGACTGCGCGGTGGTCTGGGGGCGCGGCGACTGGACCGGCTGCAGGTTCGAGCCCTTGCTGACCAACACCGTATTCCCGGTTGCCGCGCCGCAGTATTTCCGCGCCCTCGACCGCGCGCCGCAGCTCTCGGACATCCCCGAGCCGCATCTGATCCACGATCAGAGCCGGTCCTGGTGGCGCGCCTTCCGCGATGCGCTTGGCGACCGCAGCCTGAACCCCGACGCCGGGCGGATCTACAACCGCTCCATACTGTGTCTGGCGGCGGCGGCGCGAGGCGACGGAGTAACCATCGGAGACGAAGTCACCACCCGAGGTCATATTGAGGATAAGACGCTGGTCTGCCCCTTCGATATCAGGCTGCCGTCGCCGGACTCCTATTTCTTTCTTCAGCCGGAAAACGGTCTCAGGACCGATGCGCTGTTGCGGTTCAGGGAATGGCTTCACGCTGAGGCGGCCGAGCACACCCGCTTTTTCCGAAGTTTTTGGCGCCACCGGAAATAGAACCCGAGATCAGGTGCCTGCCCCGCTTGGCACCGGCTGTCCGCAAATGGCAATGCTTGGGTGTCAGTTCGCGGTGGAGGCTGCGCTGCCGGCAGCGGTCCCGGATCCGTCTGCGCAGGACTGCTTGCGGAACTGGCTGGGGGTTGCGCCCTCGCGCTGGCGGAAGGCGCGTTCGAAAGCGGAAACTTCGGAATAGCCCAGCCGCTCCGAGATGTCGTGCAGCTGCGCGCCGGGGGCCAACAGCATGCGCTTGGCGATCTCCATCCGGCAGCCCGCCAGCAGGCGGGAGAACTTCTGCCCCTCATCCTCCAGCCGCCGCCGCAGGGTGCGGCGCGACATGCCCAGGGCGGCGGCGATGGCGGTCTGCTCAAAGCTCTCGCGGCCGATCCGCATCAGCAGCTCGCGGCGCACCCGCACGGTCACCGGCGCTTCGCGTTCGCTTTGCCGGGCGGTGCGGACAATCGACTGCGAGGCGGTCTTGAAGGCGGGGTTTTCGCGGTCCGCCAGCGGCAGATCGAGCAGGCCCGCGGAAAACACCAGCGTGTTCGAGGGCGCAGCATACTGCACCGGGCAGCGCGGCCCGGCAGCGCTGCGGCTGTGCAGGGCGCTTGATTCGTGCTCCAGCGACAACAGCTCGGGCCGCCAGTCCGGGCCGGTGGCGGAGCGGATCAGGCTGTGGAACACCGACAGCGTCAGCTCCGCATCCTGCTGCCGCGGCCAGATGCGGGTGTCGAGGATCCGGTAGGTCAGCCGCGCCTTGTCCCCATCGACCGTCAGCCGCAGCTCCGAGTCGCTTTGCACCATCGGAAAGGCATTGCGGAATAGCGCCAGCGCCGCCCCCAGCGTTGGCGCCTGCAGGATGTATTCCCCAAGCGTGCCAAGGTTTTGCAGGTCGAAGACCGAGCCGACCCGCCAGCCGAAATCGGGGAGGTTCAGCTGGTCCGAGGCGTGTTCGCAGAAGTCCACGAATTTCTTCAGGCCAATCTCGCCCTCCAGGTCCTGCGGGCTGATCCCGGCGTTGCGGGAAATCGAGGCGGCATCGCCGTTCATGAACTCGACGGCCCGCAGCGGGTCGTTCAAAGTGGAGGCGGAAATCCGGGGCTGGTAGGTGTGTGGCATCGCGCAGTTCCTCAGGATTGCGCCAGAATACCGCAAAATTCCCTCATTCGAGAAAAATTGCCGTAACCGGGGCCCAAGCGGCCGAATCTGTCCGGAAATGTCGGGTTGTTGTCCGGAAGTGTCCGCCACAAGGGGCGGCCTGCCGGGGCACCTTGGCTAAATGGCACCTCAAATAGGCACCTTTGATATTGCGATTGCAGGCGGCGGCCCGGCCGGGTCGGTGGCGGCGGTTCTGCTGGCGCGGGCCGGGTTCAGCGTGGCGCTGGCCACTCTGCCGCCGCGTGCGCCCCGGTATGAGGGGATGTCCGCCCGCGTCGCGGCGATCCTGGCGCGGCACCACCTGCCGCTGGCCGGGATCGGCCCGGCGGCGCAGCGCCATGTCAGCTGGGGCGCGTTCCAGGGCGGCCAGAACAGCGAGCATCTGGCCGACCGCAGCGCGTTTGATGCCGGGCTGCTGGAGGCGGTGCGGGCCGAAGGTGTCAGCGTTATCTATGCGGCGGTGTCCAGCGTGCGGCCTGAGGCGGGTGAAATCCGCCTGGCCGATGGTCAAAGCATTGCCGCCCGGCTGCTGTTTGAGGCCCGCGGCCGCCGGGCGCCGCGCCAGAGTTCGGATCTGAACCGGGCTGAGCTGGTGGGGCCGGACACGATCTCCGTTGCCGGATTTGTGCCGCCGCAGGCGGGAGATATGGAGACGCCGCGGATCGAGGCGCGGCCCGACGGCTGGGTCTGGTCGGTTCCTGTGGACCGCGAGCGGCTGTGGCTGCAGGCGGTGGGTGCTGCGGCTTCGCTGGGCCAGACGGGCGGCAAGACGGCTGTGACGGCGCTGTGGCAGACGGTGGCGGGAGATGCTCCGATGCCCCGCCGCCCCGTTGTTCATGCGATTGCGCCGCGGCTGGCGGCGCCGGATCTGGATCCACGCTGCCCGCGGCTGGGTGATGCGGCGGTGGCGCTGGACCCCCTGTCGGGGCACGGGATGTTCTGGGCGGTGTCCTCGGCGCTGATGGCGGTGCCCGTCGCGCGGGCGCTCTTGTCCGGGGAGGCGGAACTGGCTCGCGAGTTCTACCGCAACCGGGTGGCAGAGACCTTTTGGCGGCAGGCGCGGGTGGGCCGGGATTTCTACCGCGAGGCGGGGTTTCAGACGCCGTTCTGGCAGCAGCGCGCGGCCTGGCCGGACGATGCGCCGGCCCATGACACGGACATCCGCCCTCACACCGCGACGCGGGTGGTCGTGCAGGACGGGCATCTGGCGCGGCGCGAGGTGCTGATCACCCGGGACGCACCGGGCGGTGCGGCTTTTGCTGCCGGGCAGGAGATCGTGCCGCTGCTGCGCCGCCTGGACGGCCAGCCGCTGCCGGATGCGACCCGCTTTCACAGCGCGGTTCTGCCCGAGGCCCCGCCGCAGGCGGCCCGGGCGATCCATCAATGGCTTTTATCGCAAGGCTTCACCGAGGGGCGCAGATCCCCTGGGACACTGCAAACAGGGAGACTGAACCATGCAACTACGACCCCGCGGCCTGACGGCTGCACTTCTGATATCTGCGGCGGGCGCGGTGCCGGCGATGGGCAGCGAGGAGCTGCTGAAGAACACCTGCTCTGCCTGCCACACGGCAGGGGAGGGCGGGCTGAGCCGGATCAGCGGCCAGCGCAAGACGCCTGAGGGCTGGATGATGACCATCGTCCGGATGCAGCAGTCGCACGGGCTGGAGATCAGCGCGGATGACCGCCGCGCCATCGTGCAGCATCTGGCGGACACGCAGGGGCTGGCGCCTGCTGAGGCCGCGCCGTTCCGCTATGCGCTGGAGAAGGATCCGAACGCGCAGGAGAGCTTTGACGAGCCGTTCGCCTCGATGTGCGCGCGCTGCCATACCGGCGCGCGGGGGCTGCTGCAGAACCGCACGGCGGAGGAATGGGAGCTGCACATGGACTTCCATGTCGGCCATTTCCCCACCATCGAATACCAGGCGCTTGGCCGCGACCGGGAGTGGTACAAGATCGCCCGGACCGAGATCGCCAGCTATCTGGCCGAACAGAACCCGCTGGAGACCGCTGCCTGGACGGACTGGCAGGCGGCGGAGAAGCAGCCGGTGGCGGGCGGCTGGGTGGTGATGACCGATCTGCCCGGCATCGGCGAGGCCTATGGCAAGCTGACGGTGACGGGCGATGCCTCGCCCTATCAGGTCAGCGGCGAGTTTGTGACCGCGGACGGCACCGCGCATCCGGCGTCGGGGCAGATGAACCTGTACACCGGCTATGAATGGCGGGCCAATCTGGACATTGGCGGCACTGCCTACCGCCAGGTGCTGGCGCTGTCAGAGGATGGCAACAGCCTGCAGGGCCGCCAGTTCGACCGCAGCAACGATGCCTTGGGCGCGCCGCTGACAGGAGCGCGGGACGGGGCTGGCAGCGTCATCCTGGGCACGGTTCCCTCTGCCGTGCCGGCAGGGGAGGCGCAGGTGCAGGTGGTTGGCACCGGGCTGGACGGGCTGGACAGCTCCAGCGGCGAGACGGCTGCGAACACCTATGGCGCGGCGCTGTCGCTGGCGGCTGAGGGCAACGGCATTGTCACCTTCAGCGCAGGCGGGGCAGAAGGGCAGATCGCCCATTACACCTCTGTCGACAGCCTGAAGGTGGAGCCGGAATTCACCATCGCCCGCGTCGGCGGCGGCAGCGAGGAAGGCCCGGCGGCGGTGCCTGCCTATTTCAATGCGGTTGGCATGTGGAACGGACCCGATGGCAAAGCGGGGACCGAGGATGACGTGCGCATCGGACGGGTTGAGGCGGAATGGTCCGTGGCCAACGCGCATGAGCACGCAGCGCACATGAAAGACACTGAATTTGCAGGGGAAATGCAGCCAAACGGCATCTTTGCGCCCGCGGTTGCCGGCCCCAACCCGGACCGCCCCTTTAGCGCCAACAACGCGGGGGAGCTGACCGTGCAGGCAGAGGCGATGGGCCAGCAGGCGGAGGCGATGCTGATCGTCACCGTGCAGCGCTTCATCGACCCGCCGATCCGCTGAGACAGGGGAGAGAGACCATGAAAGACTTTCACTATCAGCCGGCCAATGCGCACCGGGTTGAGGTCGAAGGGCGGGAGGTTCTGTTCCATGTCCCCACCACCTCGATCTTCGAGATGGATGGGGTAGACCGGGATATTCTGGACTATGCCGCGCAGGAGCAGGCGTTCTCGATGGACGAGTTCGAGGCGCGGTTTGCTGCTGAGGATGCGGCGGCGCGGCTCGACGGGCTGGTGCGGCTGGATATCGTCAACGACGGCCGCCCGCTGCAGCCGGAACGGCCGCCGATCGAGATCGAGACCTTTCCGCTGACCACCATCGTTCTGAACGTCAACACCGGCTGTAACCTGGCCTGTTCCTATTGCTACAAAGAGGATCTGGCGGTGCCGTCCAAGGGCCAGAAGATGGCCTTTGAGACGGCGCGGAAATCGGCGGAGATGCTGCTGGCCGAAAACCCGGACCGGGACAGCTACAACATCGTGTTCTTCGGCGGCGAGCCGCTGTCGAACCTGCCGCTGATCCGGCAGGTGGTGGACTGGGCCGAGCCGCATTTTGCGGCGCTTGGCAAGGAGGTGAATTTCAGCCTGACGACCAATGCGACACTGCTGACCGAGCCCTTGATCGACTGGCTGGACGAACATCGCTTTGGCCTGACGGTTTCCATCGACGGGCCCAAGGCGCAGCACGATCTGAACCGCAAGACGGTGGGCGGCAAGGGCACCTATGACACGGTAGCCGCCAAGGCGCGGCTGCTGCTGTCGCGGTATAAATCCAAGCCGGTGGGCGCCCGCGTCACCCTGACGGCAGGCATCACCAATATCGTCGAGATCTGGGACCACTTGATCAACGATATCGGCTTTGCCGAGGTCGGGTTCTCGCCGGTCACTTCGGGCGAGATGGATGCCTTCAACCTCAACGGCGCCGAGCTGCTGGAGGTGTTCGAGGGGATGAAATCCCTTGGTAGACTCTATGTCGAGGCGGCGCTGGAGGGCCGTAACATCGGCTTTTCCAACATGCATCAGATGATGAACGACCTCTACGAAGGGCGCTCCAAGGCGCTGCCCTGCGGGGCCGGGGTGGGGATGCTGGCGGTCAACCACGATGGCGCGCTGAACCTGTGCCACCGGTTTACCGGATCGGAAATGGACCAGTTCGGCACCGTCGATGAGGGCATCAAGCGCAAGGAGCTGTCGGGCTTCATCAAGGCGCGGTCTGACCGCACCGAGAAGGGCTGTGCCACCTGCCGGATCCGCAACCTTTGCGCAGGCGGCTGCTATCACGAGAGCTATGCCCATTTCAGCGACCCGATGATGCCGACCTATCACTACTGCGACCTGATGCGCGACTGGATCGACTTTGGCGTGGCCGCCTATGCCCGGCTGATCGCCCAGGCACCGCAGTTCTTTCACCAACATGTTGCGCCGAGGAGGGCGTTTGGAAAATGAAACCGCTCAATCAGAAAGCCGAACGCGTTCAGCAGGCTGCGGCCCAAGGCCAGATGGAAGAGGTCCGGGCGATGCAGACCGTGACTGCCGGATGCGCCACCACCTTTGATCCGGGCTGGGAGGTTGATCCCTTTGGCGGGCTGGCTGCGCTGTGCCAGCCGATGGAGGCCGATCTTTACGGCTGCTCCGATCCCTGCTGGTGGCCTGCGCAGGTGCCCGACATCATGGTCAACCACCAGAACTGGGACGAGGGCGCCCCCAATGCTGCCAAGGACTGGCGGGCGCTTGGCGCCACCTACCCGACCGACGCCGAAACCTGAGGAGACCTGCATCATGAAATCCGCGCTTTTTGCTGCTGCTGCGTTTTGCGCGTCAGCCCTGCCGCTGGCCGCTGGCGACGTTCTGGTGACGGTGGCCCGGCCTTCCAACCTCTATGTCTTTGACGCCCAGGACCGCTCGGTCAAGGCCGACTGCGATCTGGGGGCGAATGTGACGCCTGGTGTCATTGCCATGTCGCCGGACAACCGCATCGCCTATGTGCTGCTGAACCATTGGCAGGATGTGGTCGGCGTCGATATCCAGACCTGCGAAAAGGTCTTTCAAGCGGCCCAGTCCGAGGGCGATGTGACCCGCCGCTCGCTGGCCTCGCTGGCGGTGTCCAAGGACGGCAGCCAGATCTACACGGTGCGCAATCCGGTGCGCAAGAAGACCGACCGCTATGAGGTGATGCAGCCGGAGTTTGCCGTCTATGACGCAGGTGCCGGGCTGGAGGCGAAGCCGTCCGCCACCTTTGAGGCGCCGCGCCGTTCCACCCTGATGGCGAGCGACCGCAACGGGCAGGTCTATGTCGCCGGGCATGAGATCTACCGGGTCGATCCCACCAGCGGCGAGACCGAGGTGGCGATTGCCAATGCCAGCTGGGACCGTCCCACCTACAGCCCGCCGGACGTGCTGGCATTCTGGCCGACCGGCAGCCAGAACGACGAGATGCTGCTGATGTACACGGCGGCGGTGTTCGCCGACGAAACCCAGCAGGAGTTGGCGGATTTCGTCTGGGGGTATCAGTCGGTTGACTTGACCACCGGTGAGACGGAGATCGCCGATTTCGCCTCCTTCGAGGTGCTGATGTTCTCCGCCGTGCGCAGTGCGGTGGATCCCAAGCACCTCTATGGCGTCTATACCCAGCTCTCAAAGCACAACCTGGAGACCAGGGAACTGGTCAAGCGGGTGGACCTGCCGCACACCTATTACGTCATCAACGTCTCCAGCGACGGGCGCGAGATATATGTCGCGGGCACCAATGACGACATCGGCATCTATGACAGCGAGACGCTGGAGCGGGTGGGCGAGATCCGGATGCCCTCCGGCGGGGATATGTCGGTTTCCACCCTGCATGTCGTGCCGCAGGGATGACCGGGCCTGCTGCCAAACTCTCCTCCCAGCCGGGCGGCACTGCTGCTGCCCGGGCCTGGCTGCGCCTGCCATCGCGTGCGGGCGCGGCGCTATTTACACCCGCCACCGCGGCCTGGCTGCTGCCGCTGCTGCGTCCGCACCGGCGGCGGCTGGCGGTGCTGCTGCTGATCAGTTTTGCCGCCGCCGCGCTTGGCCTGCTACCGCCCTATATCAGCAAACTGGTGATTGACCGCGGGCTGATGGCGGGGGATGCGGCGCAGCTGGTGATCTGGTCGCTGGCTTTGTTCGGGATCGGCCTGCTGGCCACCGGCACCGGCGCGCTGAGCAACATCCTGCACATGCGGGCCTCGGTCCGGATGCTGGCGCGGATGCGGAAGCGGCTGCTGTCGCGGCTGGCCGCCAAACCGGCGGGCTGGTTTGCCAGCCAGCGCGCGGGCGAGCTGCTGGCGCGGGTGGATGGCGACGCGGCGGAGGTGCAGAAGTTTGCCTTCAACGCGGTGCTGGGCGGCTCCTCGGCGCTGATCCGGCTGATTGGCGGCTCGGCGATGCTGATGGTGCTGGATTGGCGGCTGGGGTTGCTGACGGCGCTGCTGGCGCCGGCGGAGCTGGCCTTTCTGATCTGGGCGCGGCCCCGGACCGAACGCCACGCGGCAGCGGTGCGCGAGAGGCAGGGGCGGTATGCGGCGGGGCTGTCGGAGACGCTGTTCGGCCTGCCTGCGCTGCAGGCGGCGCGGGGAACGGCATGGGCTGAGCGGCGCAGCCTGCGGGATCATGCCGGGCTGAGCCAGAGGCTGATTGCGCAGAACCTCTGGGGCGAGTTCACCCGCGCGGTGCCGGTGCTGCTGTCGGCGCTGACCCGGTCGGCGATCTTTCTGGCGGGCGGGCTGATGGTGATCCGGGGCGAGTGGCCGTTGGGGTCGCTGATCGCCTTTGTGGCCTACATGGGCTTCATGACCGGGCCGATGCAGTCGCTGCTGGGCCTGTGGCACGCGCAGGCGCGGGTCAAGGTTGCCGCGGCCCGGCTGGATGCGGTGATGCGGGCGGCCCCCGCCGGGACTGCCCGCTTTGCACCGGAAGGCTATGCGCTGCGGCTGGAGGGCGTGACTGTTTCCCGCGGGGCGGCTGAGCCGGTTGGTCCGCTGTCTCTGACCATTCTCGAGGGCGCCAGGGTGGCGCTGAGAGGGGCGAGCGGGGCGGGCAAGACCTCCTTGCTGGCGGTGCTGTGCGGGCGGGCGCGGCCCTTGGCCGGGCGTGTCACCCTGGGCGGTGCGGATCTGGGCCTGCTGGGCGGGGCTGCCCTGCCGGAGCGGGTAGCCTACGCCGGGCAGCGGCCGTTTACCCTGCGCGCCAGCCTGCGGGACAACTTGTTCCAAAGCCGTGCCTTCTGGGCCAACCCTGAGACTGAAGCGCGGGTCTGGGCACTGCTGGAGCTGTTTGGCCTGGCAGACAGGTTCCGCAGCGCAGAGGGCCTGGACACCATGCTGGGTGAGAGCGGGCTGACCCTGTCGGGCGGCGAGCGCCAGCGGCTGTGCCTTTTGCGGGCGCTGTTGCAGCCCTTTGACATCCTGATCCTGGATGAGGCGCTGTCGGAGGTGGATCCCGCCACGGCCGCCCGGATCCTTGCCCATATCGACACGACTTTCCCCGATGCCACCCGCATCCTGACCGCCCACGGCGGCGCGGCGGCGGGTGGGGATTTCGACATGGAAATCAACCTGACGGAGGTCAGCCCATGACCCGTGCACCGCTGATAGCGCTGATTGACGGGCCGCTGGCGGAAGGCACGCCAGGCGTGTGCTCCCGCATGGATATGTGCCAGCTGCACCCGCGGGCTGCTGAAAGCCCGGCGGCGCTCCATGCCAGTCATATGGCCGCCGCCATTCGGGCCAATGCGCCTGAGGCCCGCATTCTTGGGCTCAGCATCTTTCCGGGTCGGCTCGCCACCTCGCTTGCCATCGTGGCGGAGGCGCTGTGCCGGGCGGCGGCGTCGGAGGCGGAGATTGTTCACTGCTCCTTTGGCCACGGTGAGGCC
Source organism: Leisingera coralii (assembly GCF_049056525.1). NCBI lineage: Bacteria > Pseudomonadati > Pseudomonadota > Alphaproteobacteria > Rhodobacterales > Roseobacteraceae > Leisingera > Leisingera coralii. Next base: position 51,384 of record NZ_JBHUPT010000069.1, read on the forward strand.
AGTCCGCTGCTGGCTGAGGCGGTGGCGGCAGTGCTGGCTGAAGGCAAGCTGCTGGTGGCCTCCGCCCCCGCCCGCGGCGCGCCGGTCTATCCGGCGGGGTGCGAGGGCGTTCTGTCCGTACAGGGCGATGCCCGCTGTGCGCCCGGCCAGTGGTCGTTGCTGGACCTGCCAGGGGCGCGGTTTGGCGCCTGCCCGGGCGGTCCCGGCGCGCCGGTGCGGGGCGCCAGCCTGGCGGCGGCGCATTTCACCGGGCTGCTGGCCCGCGCCTGCTCGGGCGGCGGGGTCGAGGAGATGCTGCAAACCCCGTCCTTCACGGGCCGGGAACGTATCGGGGCAGGAGGCCCGCAGGCGGCATGAACTGCTTTGACCATTGGAACAGCACCCTGCGGGCCAGCTGCGGCCACTATTATGCGGCGCCGGACCGGGCCGTGCGGGATTGGGCGGGAACCTTTGACCTGCGGCAGCGGGGCGGGGTTGATGTGGCCGAGGTCCGCTGCCCGCCGGCCCGCATCGAGCGCACCCGCAAGGGCATCCTGCGCGACGATCAGGAGCATTTCTTTCTGCTGCGCCAGCTGGAGGGTGAAACCGGCATCCTGCACGCGGGGTGCGAGGTGCTGCTGCGGCCGGGGGAGTTTCTGCTGCTCGATTCCACCCGCGCGGCAGAGCTGAGCATAAGCGGCCGGCCTGCCGCGTTTCTGTCGGCGCATCTGCCGCGGGCGCTGGTGCTGGAGAGGTGCCGGGAGATGCCCGCAGCGGGGTGCAAGATCGCGCCGCCGCATCCGCTGCACGCCAGCCTGTGCGGGCTGCTGGATCGGGACGGCGCAGAGGACAGCGCGGGCTATATCTTTGACCTGGTGCCGCTGGCCTTTGCCGGGGCCGGAGCGCGAGCGGGGGCGGGCAGCCTTGGCAGCCGCAAGCACCGGTTCCGGCTGGTGCGCGAGACGCTGGAGCTGCTTAGCGCAGACCCGGGTCTGACGGTGGACAGGCTGGCCGCGCGCACCGGGCTGTCGCGGCGCCAGCTGCAACGCGAGTTCCAGGAAAACGGCACCACCTTCACCGATTGCCTGACCCGCACCCGGCTGGCCGCGGTGGCGGGCAAGCTGCGCCATGCGGCGCGGCAGGGCGCCCGGGTGCCGATTGCCCAGATCGCCTATGGTGCGGGGTTTGGCGATATCTCCCACTTCAACCGGACCTTCCGCCAGCAGTTCGGCTGCTCGCCGCGCGGGTTCCTCAGCACCTGCACTCTGGGCGGATTTTTGGCGCAGGACGCAAACTCTTTGGCACCCATCCCCAAGACCCCGCCGCCGGGGCGTGGTTGTCTTTTTCAATCAAACCCGGCTGACGGATAAACAGGGAGAACGGCAATGGAATACCGCATGCTGATCAACGGCGAACAGGTTTCGGCGGAGCGCATGATCGAGGTGATCAACCCGGCGACGGAGGAGGTGTTTGCCCGCGTGCCGCATGCCTCCGAGGCGCATCTGGAGCAGGCGGTGGCCGCTGCCAAGGCGGCGCAGAAGGGCTGGGCGGAGACACCTATGGCGGACCGGCGCGCCAAGGTGGAGGCGCTGGCCGCCGCCATCGGCGAAGAGGCGGATGAGCTGGCGCGGCTGATCACCATGGAGCAGGGCAAGCCGCTGCCCGAGGCGCAGGGCGAGGTCGCTTGGTCGCAAGGATACCTGGCGCATACCGCGACGCTGGAGCTGCCGGACCGGGTGATCCAGGACGACGCGGAGTTCCGGATTGAGACCCGGCATAAACCGCTGGGCGTGGTGGCGGGCATAATTGCCTGGAACTTCCCGCTGCTCTTGTGCTGCTGGAAGATCGGGCCTGCGCTGATGGCGGGCAATGCGATTGTTTTGAAACCTGCGCCGACCACGCCTGTGGCGGCGCTGAAGCTGGGCGAGATCTGCGCGCGGATCTTCCCGGCGGGGCTGGTGAACATCATCACCGATGCCAATGACCTCGGCCCCAAGCTGACGGCGCATCCGGATGTGGCCAAGATCGGCTTTACCGGCTCGTCGGAGACCGGCAAGCGGATCATGGCCAGTGCGGCGGACACCATGAAGCGGGTGACGCTGGAGATGGGCGGCAATGACCCGGCGATCGTGCTGCCGGATGTGGATGTGAAGGCGGCGGCCGAAAAGGTCTATGGCGGGGCTTTCCTGAATGCCGGGCAGGTCTGCCTGGCGGTGAAACGCGCCTATGTGCACAGCGATATCTACGAGGACTTCTGCGCCGAGCTGGCAGCGCTGGCCGGGCAGGCGGTGGTCGATGACGGCATGAAGCAGGGGACGACCATTGGCCCGATCCAGAACAAGGCGCAGTTCGACAAGATCAAAGGGTTTCTGGAGGATGCGCGCGCCTGCGGCCAGATCATTGCGGGCGGCAGCGCCAAGGACGGTCCGGGCTATTTCGTGCCGCCCACTATCGTGCGCGATGTGACCGACGGCCAGAAGATCGTCGACGAGGAGCAGTTCGGCCCGGTGCTGCCGGTGATCCGCTTTGACGACATTGACGATGTGATCGCGCGGGCCAATGCCTCTGATTACGGGCTGGGCGGGTCGGTGCATTCTTCGGATACGGCCAAGGCCACCGAGATCGCCGGGCGCATCGAATCCGGCACCATCTGGGTGAACCAGCAGTTGAACATCGGCCCGCATATCCCGATGGCCGGCTTCAAAGGCTCTGGCCTGGGGGTGGAACAGTCGGTCGAGGGGCTGGCGGAATATACCCAGATGCAGGTGATCAACGTCGCCCGCGGCTGATCCCATTTGAAATCCGGCCGGGCTGCCGCCGCGGCGGCCCGGTCCGCTCTAGCAGCAGAGAACACCCATGACTGACCCGCAAACTGAACTTACTGCCCCGATTGACGGCCTCTCGCATGTGCAGGGGCCAAGCGCGCCGCCGCTGCAGCATATCACCATCCCGGCGTTGCTGCGGCAGGCGGTCGAACAGCATGGCGGCCGCGAGGCGCTGGTGTTCCCGGAGGCAGGCATCCGGATGACCTATGCGGAGCTGGCCCGGAAGGCGGATGAGCTGGCGGCGGGGCTGCTGGAGCTTGGCGTGGCCAAGGGCGACCGGGTCGGCATCTGGTCGCCGAACCGCTGCGAATGGGTGCTGACCCAGTTCGCCACTGCCCGGATCGGCGCCATTCTGGTGACGATCAACCCGGCTTACCGGCTGGCGGAGCTGGAATATGCGCTGAACAAAACCGGCTGCAAGGTGCTGATCGCGGCGGAAAGCTTCAAGAGTTCCAACTACCTGGGCATGATCCGCGAGCTGGCGCCGGAACTGGCCGCCGCTGCTCCCGGCCGGCTGGCAGCGGCGCGGCTGCCCGCGTTGCGCCATGCGGTGGTGATGGCGGCGGATCCGGGCCCCGGCGTTCTGTCCTTTGATACCTTGCAGGAGATGGGCGCGGGTGCGGACACTGCCGCGCTGGATGCACTCAGCGCCGGGCTGACGCCGGAGGAGGCGATCAACATCCAGTTCACTTCCGGTACTACCGGGTTGCCCAAGGGGGCGACGCTGACGCATTTCAACATCGTTAACAACGCCCGGTTCGTCACCAGCCGCATCAAGCTGACGGAGGCCGACCGGCTGCTGATCCCGGTGCCGCTGTACCATTGCTTCGGCATGGTGATGGGGGTGCTGGGGGCGGTATCCAAGGGCGCCGCGATGGTCTTCCCCGGCGAGGCGTTTGAGCCGGCCGCGGTGCTGGACGCCGCCGCCGCCGAACGCGCCACCGCGCTCTATGGCGTGCCGACGATGTTTGTCGCCATGCTGCAGGAGCTGGATCAGAGCCCGCGGGATGTCTCCTCGCTGCGCACCGGCATCATGGCGGGTGCGCCGTGCCCGATTGAGATCATGCGGCGGGTCAACCGCGACATGCACATGCAGGAGGTGACGATCTGCTATGGTATGACCGAAACCGCGCCGGTGTCCTTTCAAAGCTTCACCACCGACCCGGCGGAGAAGCGCTGCACCACTGTGGGCCGGGTACATCCGCATCTGGAGGTGAAGGCGGTAGATGGCGACGGCCGCACCGTGCCTGCGGGCGAGCGGGGCGAGCTGCTGGTGCGCGGCTATTCGGTGATGCAGGGCTACTGGGATGACGCGCAGGCGACCGGGGAGGCGATCCGGGACGGCTGGATGCGGACCGGCGATCTGGGCACCTTTGATGCGGAGGGGTTTTGCAGCATTACCGGGCGGGTGAAGGACATGATCATCCGCGGCGGCGAGAACATCTATCCGCGCGAAATCGAGGAGTTTCTGATCCGCCATCCTGCCATCGCGGATGCGCAGGTGTTCGGGGTGCCGGATGAGAAATTCGGCGAGCAGGTCTGTGCCTGGGTGGTGCCGGCCGCGGGTGCCAGCCTGGAGGAAGAGGAGGTGCGCAGCCATTGCCGCGGCCAGATCGCGCACTTCAAGATCCCGCAGCATGTGCGGATCGTGGCGGAGCTGCCGATGACCGTCACCGGCAAGCCGCAGAAGTTCCGGATGCGGGACGAGATGGTCCGGCAGCTGGCCGGCTGAGGCGGGGTCAGGACGGCAGCGTGTCCAGAAGGGCGCGGGTCTCCGGCATCTGCTGCAGGCTGGCGGAGATGCGGGCGCGCCAGGCCGGGCCGCGGTCCATCGCGGTCTCGTAAGCCTCGGCCAGATCGTCGGGGCGTTCGGCGTGCAAAACCTCGATCAGGAATGCGGCCTGGGCCCGGTCCTTGCGCGATTTCAGAGCGTCGGCGCCGCCGCGTCGGCGGTCGGCGACGATCAGCTTGTGGATGGCAAAGCGTTCGGGCCGGGGGATCTGGATCAGCACGCCGGAGCGGTAGAGCAGGGGCGCCTGCAGCGGTTCGGCAATCAGGTAGTTAAGGAAATGCAGGCTTTGGGCGCTGACGCCGAGGGCGGGCAGCGCGCGCAGGCCCTCCTGATCGCTGAAGGAGGGGGTGAGGAATTCCACCAAGGTGCGGCGGTCGGTCTGCCGCCAGCGCCAGACCTGGCCTTTTTCGGTGGAGGGCAGCGGGTCGAACTTCAGCTCCGAGAAGACATCGGCCAGCGGGGCGTCGACGCTGTCCTGCAAGACCAGCGAGAGGCGCTCGAAGCTGGCGATGTCGATATCGTCGGTCATCGCCGCCTGATCGAAGGTGATGCGCACGCCCAGCTCGCCCTCGTAGCAGCGGAAGGCCTGGGTGCCGACCAGGGTGCCGCCGAGCCGGAACACGCCGGCGCGGGCCATCGCGGAGATCACCTGGCCGCTGCCGGCATCCGCCATCAGGTAGCCCTCGGCGCGCAGGGTGCGCATCAGGCGGGCGCGCTCGCGGCTGGCCTGCTTCTCGGCCTCGGCGATCGGTTTGTGGCGCTCCAGCCGGCTGCGCAGCTCGGGCGTGTCCTCGCCGATGTAGCGGTCCACGGTTTCGGTGCCGATCCGGTAGTGGTCATACCAGTAGCGTTTGCTGCCGATGGTCTTGAGCTTGGGGGCGCCGCGCAGGCCGGAGACGGCGCTATCCTTGAGCGAGCGCAGAAGATCGGTCCAGGCGGCGGTGCCGGCGGCGGAGTGGTGCTGGATCACGGGCTACCCCACAGAAAGTTCTTTGTGGGGTATGTATAGCCGGTTTTCCTACCCTACAAAATATTTTTTGTGGGGTAGGGGCGGGCAGATGATTCTGTGCCGTGCAGCAATTGTCTTGGGATTTCCGGCGCGGAGCGCTATACAATTGCACCATGACAATCTGGTATCCCGATCCCGCCGCCCTGACCTCGCCTCTGCACACCAGCCTGGCCGCCGCCATCGCCAAGGCGATTTCGGACGGGCGGCTGCCCAAGGGCACCCAGCTGCCGACCCACCGCAGAATGGCGGAGGAACTGGGGCTGAGCGTGCACACGGTCAGCAAGGCCTATGAAACCCTGCGGCGGCAGCGGCTGATTGACGGGCAGGTCGGGCGCGGCAGCTATGTGCTGGACCCCGATACGTCCAATGACCAGCCGTTCCAGCTGAGCTCCGAGAAGGGCGGCGGCTTTGACCTGTCGATCTCGCGGCCGCTGTTTTCGCAGCAGCACGCGGAGCGGTTCGAGCAGGCGCTGAAGGCGCTGCCGGAGGGGCTGGATCCAAGCTATTACCTGTCCTGCCGCCCGAATGTCGGTCATGACGCGCACCGGGCTGCGGGGGCGGAGTGGCTGAGGATCTGCGGGCTGGAGGTGCCTGCGGAGCGGATCATCATGACCAACGGCGTAAGCCACGGCATGTCGGCGGCGCTGTCGGCGCTGACCCGGCCAGGGGACACGGTGGTGTCGGACAAGATCACCCATCACTTGCTGGTGTCGGGCTGTTCCTACCTCGGGCTGAACCTGGCCGGGCTGGAGACGGACGGCGATGGCATTCTGCCGGAGGCGCTGGAGCGCTATTGCCGGGAGCAGTCGCCCAAGGTGCTGTTTTTGCTGCCCTCCCTGGCCAACTCCACTGCCGGGATGATGCCGGAGGACCGCCGCAGGGTGCTGGTGGGGATTGCCCGAAAATATGATCTGCACATCATCGAAAACGATGCCTTCGGCCCGGTGGCGGAGGACCGCCCGGTGCCGGTTTCGGCGCTGGCGCCGGAGCGGTCGATTTACCTGACGACCTTTACCAAATGCACGGTGTCGGGGCTGCGGGCGGGTTATCTGGCGGCGCCGGAGCATCTGCTGCCGGCGCTGACCGGGCGGATTGTGGTGTTCGGCTGGATGGCGACGCCGCTGATGTGCGAGCTGGCCACCCGCTGGGTGCAGGACGGCACCGCGCTGGAGCTGGCCCAGTGGCAGCGCCGGGCGCTGGCGGAGCGGTATGCCATTGCCGAAGACGTGCTGCAGGGCTGGGATTGGCAGGGGCATCCGTCGGCGCTGCACCTGTGGCTGCCGCTGACCGCGGGCTGGACCACCGCCAGCTTTGTCTCTTACGCGCAGGAGCTGAAGGTGGCGGTCGCCCCGGATGCGCCGTTCCTGACCCCCAAGACCCCGCCGCAGAACGCGGTGCGGGTGTCGCTGGGCAGCGTCCAGGACCAGGACCGGTTCCGGCAGGCGCTGGAGCTGATCGCCGGGATGCTGGGCCGCCCGCCGGAGGGGGTCGCGCCCTTCACATACTGATTGTCCTGCAACAATAAAAAAATTGACATGCAGTACAATTCCTCTCAAGTCTGTCGCAGCGGTGCGCAGGCACCGGTGAGACTTGGGAGGAAATCATGGCTCAGACAGTCACATTCAGCTTCGGCGCCCTGGCGGCGGCGGGGATTGCCCTGGCGGGCAGCGCGGCGCATGCGGACACTTGGCGGTATGCCTTTGAGGAGGCGATGACCGATGTGCAGGGCGTCTATGCGCAAAAGTTCAAGGAAGAAATCGAGGCGAACTCGGATCACGAGATCCAGCTGTTCCCCTATGGCACGCTGGGCGAATCTGCCGACATCATGGAGCAGACCCAGGACGGCATCCTGCAGTTCGTCGACCAGTCGCCGGGCTTCACCGGCTCCTTGATCCCCGAGGCGCAGGTGTTCTTTGTGCCGTATCTGCTGCCGACCGATCAGGATCACCTGGCGCGCTTCTACAAGGAGAGCAAGGCGATCAACGACATGTTCAAGCCGCTCTATGCCGATCAGGGGCTGGAGCTGCTGAACATGTTCCCCGAGGGCGAGGTGGCGATGACCACCAAGACGCCGGTCACCACCTGCGCCGATCTGGACGAGGTGAAGTTCCGGGTGATGACCAACCCCTTGCTGGTCGAGAGCTACAAGGCCTTTGGCGCCACCCCGACGCCGCTGCCGTGGGGCGAGGTCTATGGCGGGCTGCAGACCAATGTGATCCAGGGCCAGGAGAACCCGACGTTCTTCCTCTACTCGACCAAGATCTATGAGGTCACCGATTACATCACCTATGCCGGCCACAACAATTTCACCACCGCGGTGATGGCCAACAAGGATTTCTATGACGGCCTGAGCCCCGAGGATCAGCAGCTGGTGCAGAACGCGGCGCAGGCGGCCTATGACCACACGGTGGTGTACCAGCAGGAGGCGGCAGAGACCGAGCTGGCCAAGATCATGGAAGCCAAGCCGGAAATGCAGGTGACGGTGCTGAGCGACGAGCAGCGCAGCTGCTTCAAGGAGGCGGCGGCCGAGGTCGAGGCCAAGTTCATCGAGATGACCGGCGGCAGCGGTGCCGCGATCCTGGAGCAGATGAAGGCGGACCTGGCGGCCACCGCCAACTGACGCCTGCATTGCAATCGCTGCTGAGCGGGGGCTGCCCGCTCAGCGGTGCGCAGACCTTGGGAGGAAGGAATGCAGCAGACACATGACTCCGCGCTGCCCGGTTTCCTGGGTGTGATCGACAGCGCCATCAGCCGCATCGAGTCGTTCCTGCTGGCCGCCGGTGTGCTGCTGATGGCGGCCAATACCGTGGCCAATGTGGTGGGGCGGTTCGTGCTGGGCAATTCCATCTTCTTCTCCGAGGAGCTGAACCGGATCCTGATCATCCTGATCACCTTTGCCGGCATCAGCTATGCCGCGCGCAACGCCCGCCACATCCGGATGTCGGCGGTCTATGACCTGCTGCCGCCGCATCTGCGCAAGGTGATGGTGGTGGTGATTTCGGTGATCACCGCCGGGTTCATGTTCCTGCTGTGCTTTTACGCGGTGAAATACATCGGCGCGCAGGCGTCGCGCGGGCGGGTTCTGCCGGCACTGCAGATCCCGGTTTGGGTGATCCTGGTCTGGGTGCCTGCGGGGTTCTTCATGACCGGTGCCCAGTACCTGCTGACCGCGGTGCGCAACCTGACCTCCAGCGGCATCTACCTCTCCACCCATGTGCAGGAGGGGTACGAGGACGCGGAAGAAATCGAAATCTGAGGACGGACCCATGGCTGCAACCATTTTTCTGACCATGATTGTCCTGCTGCTGCTGGGCTTTCCGATGATGATCCCGCTGATTGCCGGCGCGTTCATCGGCTTTCTGATGCTGTTCGGCGATCTGGCCCGGACCGAGACCATGGTGCAGCAGATGCTGGCGGGCATCCGGCCCGCGTCGCTGATTGCGGTGCCGATGTTCATCTTTGCCGCCGACATCATGACCCGCGGCCAGTCGGCCGGGCGGCTGATCAATGTGGTGATGGCCTATGTCGGGCATATCCGCGGCGGGCTGGCGATTTCAACCGCTGCAGCCTGCACCATGTTCGGGGCTGTCTCCGGCTCGACGCAGGCGACGGTGGTGGCCATCGGCTCGCCGCTCCGGCCGCGGATGCTGCAGGCGGGGTACAAAGACAGCTTTGTGCTGGCGCTGATCGTCAATGCCAGCGACATTGCGTTCCTGATCCCGCCGTCGATCGGGATGATCATTTATGGGGTGGTGTCCAGCACCTCGATTGCCGAGCTGTTCATTGCGGGCATCGGGCCGGGGCTGCTGATCCTGCTGCTGTTTTCCGCCTATGCCTACATCTATGCGGTGCGCAACAACGTGCCGGCAGAGCCCAAGGCCACCTGGGCTGAGCGGCTGACAACCATGCGGCAGGCGCTGTGGCCGATGGGATTCCCGGTGATCATCATCGGCGGCATCTATGGCGGCGTGTTCAGCCCGACCGAGGCGGCGGCGGCCTGTGTGCTGTATGCGCTGATCCTGGAGGTTCTGGTGTTCCGCTCGATGGCGCTGGCCGATGTCTATGACACCGCCAAGTCGACCGGCCTGATCACCGCCATCGTGTTCATCCTGGTGGGGGCAGGGGCGGCGTTTTCCTGGGTGATCTCATTCGCGCAGGTGCCGCAGCAGATCCTGGGGGCCATCGGTATTGCCGAGATGGGCGCCATCGGGGTGCTGTTCGTGATCTCCATCGCGTTCTTCATCGGCTGCATGTTTGTCGATCCCATCGTGGTGATCCTGGTGCTGGTGCCGGTGTTTGCGCCGGTGGTGAAATCGGTGGGGCTGGATCCGGTGCTGGTCGGCACCATCATCACGCTGCAGGTTGCCATTGGATCGGCCACGCCGCCGTTCGGCTGCGATATCTTCACCGCCATCGCCGTGTTCAAGCGCCCCTATGCCGAGGTGGTGCGCGGCACCCCGCCGTTCATCCTGATGCTGCTGGGGGTGTCGGTGGCGCTGATCTTCTTCCCGCAGATTGCGCTGTTCCTGCGCGACCTGGCGTTTGCCAAGTAGGGGGCGCGGCGATGTTCACATCCATTCTGGTGCCCTCTGACGGCTCACAAGGCGCCGAGGCGGCGCTGGCCAAGGCGGCGGAGCTGGCGCAGCTGTGCAGGGCGGAACTGACGCTGCTGACGGTCTACCGCCACCATTCGCTGCTGGAGGCCTCGATGCATGTGGTGCGCCCGGATCAGCCGGACGACCTGGACGAGATCATGCGCGGCCACGCCAGGGAGGTGGCCGAGCGCGGCAAGGCGCTGGCCATTGCGGGCGGCGTTCGAAATCCCCGCGCCTTTGTCAAAGCCGGGCCGGTGGCGCGCACCATCACAAGCTTTGCCAGGGAGCACGGGCATGACCTGATCGTGATTGGCAGCCGCGGCCTTGGTTCTCTGGAAGGCGTCCTGCTGGGCAGTGTCTCCCACAAGGTGACGAGCCTGGCGGAAACCCCGGTTCTTGTTGTTTAGGAAAGCGAAAATGGCCCTTGATATTCATGCCACGCCCTCGCGGGTTCCGGCCCGGCTGGACGAACGCCCGGTGCCCAAGCGGATTGCGCTGGTGGCGCTGGCGACCGACCACACGTCAGAGCGCGACTTTGCCCGGATCTGCGACCCGGACCGGGTGGGCGTTTTTGTGAACCGGATCGAATTCGAGAACCCGACCACCCGGGAAACGCTGCTGCAGACCGGCCCGCGGCTGACCGAGGCGGCGGCGCAGATCCTGCCGGGGGAAGCGGTGGACGTGGTGGCCTATGGCTGCACTGCGGCCTCCATCGTTCTGGGCAATGATGCGGTCACCCGGCATTTGAACGCGGCCAAGCCGGACACGCCTTGCGTCACTCCCAGTTCTGCCGCGTTTGATGCATTTGAGGCGCTGGGGGCCAGGCGGGTGTCGCTGCTGACCCCCTACAGCCCCGCCGTCACCGATGAGATGGCGCAGTATTTCGCCGCGCACGGGCCGGAGGTGGTAAGTGCTGCTTGTTTCGGGTTGACCGACGACCGCCGGATGGCGCGGATCTCCGAAGACAGCATCATCGAAGCCGGGATTGCTGCCTGTGATGCGGGGGCGGATGCGCTGTTTTTGTCCTGCACCGCGCTGCGGGCTGCTGCTTGCGTGCAGCGGATCGAGGACCGGCTGGGCAAGCCGGTTGTCAGCTCGAACCAGGCGATGGTCTGGCGCTGCCTGCGGCTGGCGGGGATCAGCGATGCGGTGCCGGGCTATGGCCGGCTGTTTGAACTTTAACCAGGCAAGACAGGTCCAATGACTGAGAAAATCACCCTTCAGGACAGTTACCAGGCGCGGGAACGGATTACCGGGCGGGTCCGGCGGACAGCTCTTGTGGAGTCTCCCGCCCTGAGCACGCTTTGCGGCGGGCAGGTCGCGCTGAAACTGGAGAGCACCCAGATCACCGGCAGTTTCAAGCTGCGCGGCGCCACCAATGCGGTCTTGTCGCTGACGGAGGAACAGCGCGCCGCCGGGGTCGTTGGCGTCTCCACCGGCAACCACGGGCGCGGGCTGGCCTATGCGGCGGCGCAGGCCGGGGTGCGCTGCATCATCTGCATGTCGGAGCTGGTGCCGCAGAACAAGGTCGAGGGCATCAAGTCCCACGGCGCTGAGGTGCGGATCACGGGCCGCTCGCAGGATGATGCTCAGGTGGAGGTGGACCGGCTGGTGGCGGAGGGCATGACCATGCTGCCGCCGTTCGACCACCGCGATATTATCGCGGGCCAAAGCACCGTGGCGCTGGAAATGCTGGAGCAGATGCCGGAACTGGAAACCGTGCTGGTGCCCCTGTCGGGCGGCGGGCTGATTTCCGGGGTGGCGATGGTGATGAAGGCGGTGAACCCGGCGATCCGGGTGATCGGCGTCAGCATGGAGCGAGGGGCTGCGATGTATGAATGCCTGCAGGCCGGCAGGCCGGTGCAGGTGGAAGAGCTGCCGACGCTGGCGGATTCCCTCGGCGGCGGCATCGGGTTGGACAATGCCTATACCTTTGAAATGACAAAAGCATTCGTCGATGATGTGGTGCTGGTCTCCGAGACGGAAATCGCGGCGGCCATCCGCCACGCCTATGTCGAGGAGCGGCTGGTGATCGAGGGCTCTGGCAGTGTTGGTATTGCGGCGCTGCTGGTGGGCAGGATTGAGCATCCGGGGCGCTGCGCTGTGCTGGTCAGCGGCCAGAACATCGGCATGGACCTGCACAAGCGCATCATTGATGGTGAGGATGTGGACGTCGCGGCGGAGACCGGGGGAGGTGCAGATGCCTGACATCAAGATCCTGACGGAGGCGGAGCTGCGAGAACTGGTGCCGCTGGATGCGGGCGCGGTGGACTGTGTCGAGCAGGGCTTCACCACGCTGGCCGGAGGCGGGGTGGAGATGCCGCCGATCATGACGCTGCTGGTCCCGGACCACAACGGGGAGGTCTGCGTGAAGACTGCCTATGTGCCGGGGATCGAGAGTTTTGCGATGAAGATGAGCCCGGGTTTTTTCGACAATCCCAAGCTTGGGCTGCCCAGCACCACAGGCCTGATGGTGGTGTTTTCAAGCCGGACCGGCCTGCTGGAGGCGCTGCTGCTGGACAATGGCTACCTGACGGATGTGCGCACCGCTGCGGCGGGGGCGGTCGCGGCGCGCCATTTGGCGCGCGAGGATGCCAAGCGCGTCTGCATCATCGGCGCAGGAGTGCAGGCGAAGATGCAGCTGAAGGCGCTGACCCTGGTGCGCGGCATCCAAAGCGCCGTCATTTGGGCGCGGGACAGCGCCAAAGCAGAGGCCGCCGC
>NZ_JBHUPT010000070.1:0-9417 GCF_049056525.1 Leisingera coralii
GCGCGAGGATGCCAAGCGCGTCTGCATCATCGGCGCAGGAGTGCAGGCGAAGATGCAGCTGAAGGCGCTGACCCTGGTGCGCGGCATCCAAAGCGCCGTCATTTGGGCGCGGGACAGCGCCAAAGCAGAGGCCGCCGCGGCCAGCCTGCGCAGCGAGCTGGGAATTGATGTCACCGCTGCTACAGACATCGCGCAGGCGGTTGCCGGGGCCGATATAGTGGTCACCACAACTCCGGCCGCCGACCCCGTGATCAAAGCCGACTGGCTGCAGCCGGGGCAATTGATCATCGCCATGGGCTCGGACCAGGAGCACAAATGCGAGCTGGAGCCCGCCTGTCTGGCCAAGGCGGACCTCTATGTGCCCGACAGCCAGGCGCAATGCGCCGTCAAGGGCGAGCTGCGCAGCGCCATCGCCGCGGGGCTGATCGCCGAGGACCAGAGCTTCACTGAACTGGGCGGGATCACCGCAGGCCAGGCCGCCGGACGCCAGTCGGACAGTGATCTGATCATTGCCGACCTGACCGGCACCGGTGTGCAGGACACCGCCATCGCAACCCTTGCAGGTTCCCGCGCTGCCGCGGCGGGTGCCGGCACCACTTTCACCAGCTGATCAACCAGGAACCACGCATATGGCAGACCCCAAGCTGTATTTCTCCCGCGCTGAATATCAGGCGCGTCTGGACAAGACCCGCACCGAAATGTCCCGCCGCGGGCTCGATCTTCTGATCGTCACCGATCCCTCAAACATGAACTGGCTGACCGGCTATGACGGCTGGTCCTTCTATGTGCATCAATGCGTTGTTGTCGGCCTCGAGGGCGAGCCGGTCTGGTACGGGCGCGGCCAGGACGCCAATGGCGCTTTGCGCACCTGCTGGATGGAGCCTGCAAACATCATCGGCTATCCGGATCACTACGTGCAGTCGACCGAGCGCCACCCGATGGATTACCTGTCGGCGCAGCTGAAGGACCGCGGGCTGGACGGCGGCGTGATTGGCGTCGAGATGGACAATTACTATTTCACCGCCGCGGCCTATGCCTCCTTGCAGGCGCATCTGCCGAATGCGCGCTTTGGTGATGCAAACGCGCTGGTGAACTGGCAGCGGGCGGTGAAATCCGAGGCTGAACTCACCTACATGCGGCAGGCGGGCAAGATCGTGGAGCGGATGCACCAGCGGATCTTCGAACGTGTCGAGCCGGGGATGCGCAAATGCGATCTGGTGGCCGAGATCTATGACGCGGGGCTGCGCTATGATGCGGAGCTTGGCTTTGGCGGCGACTACCCGGCGATTGTGCCGCTGCTGCCGTCCGGTTCTGACGCCGCCGCGCCGCATCTGACCTGGGACGACCTGCCCATGAAATCCGGCGAGGGCACGTTTTTCGAGATTGCAGGCGTGGTGCACCGCTACCATTGCCCGCTGTCGCGCACCGTGTTCCTGGGCAAGCCGACGCAGACCTTCCTGGATGCGGAGAAGGCGGTGCTGGAGGGGATGGAGGCCGGGCTGGAAGTCGCCAAGGCCGGCAACACCTGCGAGGACATCGCCAAGGCGTTTTTCAAGGTGCTGAAGAAATATGGCATCGAGAAGGACAACCGCACCGGCTATCCGATCGGCGTTTCCTACCCGCCGGACTGGGGCGAGCGCACCATGTCGCTCCGGGCGGGTGACACCACGGTGCTGCAGGAAAACATGACCTTCCACTTCATGACCGGTCTGTGGATGGAGGACTGGGGGTTTGAGATTACCGAAAGCATCTGCATCGGGGCGAACGGGCCGGAGTGCCTGTCCGATGTGCCGCGCAAGATGTTCGTGAAGGACTGAGCCATGAAGCCAAATCCGATTTCCCCCACCATCCCGCTGGACCGGGACGGGGTGCACCATGGATTCCTGAAGCTGCCCTACAGCCGCGATGACTCGGCCTGGGGGTCGGTGATGATCCCGCTGACGGTGATCCAGAACGGCGCGGGGCCGACTGCGCTGCTCACAGGGGCCAATCACGGCGATGAATACGAAGGCCCGATTGCGCTGCATGAGCTGGCCGCCACCACGAAGGCCGAGGATGTGACGGGGCGGCTGATCATCGTGCCGGCCTTCAACTACCCGGCGTTCCGGGCGGGCACCCGCACCTCACCCATCGACAAGGGCAACCTGAACCGCTCGTTTCCGGGCCGCCCAGACGGCACCGTGACTGAGAAGATTGCCGACTACTTCCAGCGCACATTGCTGCCGATGGCGGATCTGGCGGTGGATTTCCATTCCGGCGGCAAGACGCTGGATTTCGTGCCCTTCGCCGCCGCGCATATTCTGGAGGACAAACCCACGCAGGAGGCGTGTTTTGCCGCGATGAAGGCGTTCAACGCGCCCTATTCGGTGGAACTGTTGGAGATCGACAGCGCGGGCATGTATGACACTGCGGTCGAGCAGATGGGCAAGGTGCTCGTCACCACCGAACTTGGCGGCGGCGGGTCATCCTCTGCGCGCAGCAATGCGATTGCCAAGAAGGGGCTGCGCAATGTGCTGATCCATGCGGGCATCCTGCACGGGCAGATGCAGATGGACGAAACCATCCGCCTCTCGATGCCGGACGATGACTGTTTCCTGTTCAGCGAGGGCGACGGGCTGTTTGAGATCATGGCCGATCTGGGCGCACCGGTGGCCAAGGGCGACCTGCTGGCGCGGGTCTGGCCGCTGGACCGCACCGGCCAGCCGCCGGTGGAATACCGCGCCCGGCGCGCGGGGCTGGTGATCAGCCGCCATTTTCCCGGGCTGATCAAATCCGGCGACTGCGTGGCGGTTGTCGGCGTCACCGGCGGCTGATAGGCGGAATGTATGCAACTGGACCAGCGCGACCTCGACATTCTGCGCGTGCTCTCGACCGAGGGGCGCATCACCAAGGCCGCGCTGGCCGACCGGATTGGCCTGTCGCCGACGCCCTGCTGGGACCGGCTGAAAAAGCTGGAGCAGGCGGGGCTGATCGAGGGCTATGGCGCCCGCATCAACCTGCGCAAGCTGGCGCCGCATGTGACGGTGTTTGTCGCGGCAGAGATTGCCGACCACACCGCCGCCAGCTTCCGCGCCTTTGAGGCGGCGATGCAGCGTTATGACGAGGTCATCGCCTGCTGGGCGCTGGGGGGCGGGTTCGACTACCTGTTGCAGATCGTCACCCGCGACATCGATGCCTATCAGCGGCTGATCGACGAGATGCTGGACGCCCGCATCGGCCTGTCGCGCTATTTCACCTATGTGGTGACCAAGCCGGTGAAGGGCGCGGGCGCGCCGCCTTTGGATATACTGCTGGGGCAGGGCTGACCTCGCCTGCCGGGGCACCGGATGGCAGTTGTTTCTTCTGCAGAGCCTCTGAACTTCAGTCACATCCTCTGTTCCAGTCCGGCACATTCCTCTGCAAGACATGAGGAGGACAATCATGACAGAGACCGCTCTCTCTGCCCGTGCGGACATTGCCGACAAGGCGCTGGTGCGCTCATTTTCCTATATCGGTGGTAAGTGGCGTGCTGCGGGGAATGGCGAGACCTTTCCGGTCTGCGACCCCGCCGATGGCGCCGAACTGGGCCATGTGGCGAGCCTTTCGGCAGAGGAATCCTCTGCCGCGGTGGATGCGGCGCAGGCGGCATTTCCCGGTTGGGCAGGGCTGCTGCCGCAACAGCGCGCGGCCATCCTGCGGCGCTGGTATGCGCTGCAGCTGGAGCACAAGGAAGACCTCGCCCGGATCATGGTGCTGGAACAGGGCAAGCCATTGTCGGAGGCGCGCGGCGAGATTGATTACGGCGCGGCCTTTGTGGAGTTCTATGCCGAGGAGGCAAAGCGCCCCAATATCGAGGGCGTCACCAGCCACCTGCCGGACGCCGAAGTGGAGCTGTGGCGCGAGCCGGTGGGGGTGGCGGCGCTGATCACGCCGTGGAACTTCCCCTCGGCGATGCTGACCCGCAAGGCGGCGGCTGCGCTGGCGGCGGGCTGCACCGTGGTGGCGCATCCGTCGGGTGAGACGCCGTTCAGCGCGCTGGCGCTGGCGGAGCTGGCAGAGCGCGCGGGCTTTCCGCCGGGAGTGTTCAACGTGGTGACGGGCAAGGCCTCCACCGTGGTGGAGCCCTGGACGGCCGACCCGCGGGTGCGGGCGCTGTCCTTCACCGGCTCCACCAATATCGGCAAGCTTTTGTACCGCCAGTCCGCCGATACCGTGAAGCACCTGGTGATGGAGCTGGGCGGCCATGCGCCGGTGATCGTGTTTGCGGACTGCGATATGGACAAGGCGGTGGCGGAGGCGATCAAGGCGAAATTCGCCACCTCCGGGCAGGATTGCCTGGGCGCCAACCGGATCTTTGTGGAGCGGTCCGTCTATGCGGAGTTCTGCGCCAGGTTTGCCGCAGCCGCCAGGGCACTGACCATCGGCAGGGGCATGGAGGACTGCGACCTAGGTCCCCTGATGAATGAAAAGGCGGTGCAGAAGCAGGAGGAGCATGTGGCCGATGCGCTGGCCAAGGGTGCAACGCTGGCCTGCGGCGGCAAAAGGCACCATTTGGGTCCTCTGTTTTTTGAACCCACGGTACTGACAGATGTGCCCGCGGATGCGCTGATTATGCGTGAGGAAACCTTTGGCCCGGTCGCACCCGTAGCGCCTTTTGACAGCGAGGGAGAGGTGGTGGCGCGTGCCAATGACAGCGAATACGGGCTGGTGGCCTATGTCCACAGCCAGGATCCGCGCCGCATCTACCGGCTGAGCCGGGCGTTGCAATACGGTATGGTGGCGGTGAACCGCACCAAGGTGACCGGCGCGCCGATCCCGTTCGGCGGCACCAAGCAGTCCGGCCTGGGCCGCGAGGGCGCAAGGCTGGGCATGGAGGAATTCACAGAGGTCAAATACGTCTGCCGCGATTGGGCGTGACGAACAAAAATCTTCGAAGATTTTTGCCAAGAATTTTAAAGAGTTCTTGGCCACAGAACGCAAACGGAAGGAATATGCAATGCTGAAGAACGACCAGCTTGACCAGTGGGACCGCGAGAACTTCTTTCATCCCTCGACCCATCTGGCCCAGCACGCCCGCGGCGAAAGCCCGAACCGGGTGATCAAGACCGCCTCCGGCGTGTTCATAGAGGACCGCGACGGCAACAAGCTGCTGGACGCCTTTGCCGGGCTTTACTGCGTGAACGTGGGCTATGGCCGCCAGGAGATCGCCAAAGCCATCGCCGATCAGGCGCGGGAGCTGGCCTATTTCCATTCCTATGTGGGCCATGGCACCGAGGCGTCGATCACGCTGGCCAAGATGATCCTGGACCGGGCACCGAAAAACATGTCCAAAGTCTATTTCGGCCTCGGCGGCTCTGACGCGAATGAGACCAACGTCAAGCTTATCTGGTATTACAACAACATCCTGGGGCGGCCGGAGAAGAAAAAGATCATCTCCCGCTGGCGCGGCTATCACGGGTCGGGGCTGGTCACCGGATCGCTGACGGGGCTGGAGTTGTTCCACAAGAAGTTCGATCTGCCGGTGAAGCAGGTGATCCACACCGAGGCGCCCTATTACTACCGCCGCAAGGACCTGGACCAGAGCGAGGAGCAGTTCGTGGCCCATTGCGTCGCCGAACTGGAAGCGTTGATCGAGCGCGAGGGCGCGGACACCATCGCGGCCTTCATCGGCGAGCCGGTGCTGGGCACCGGCGGCATCGTGCCGCCGCCTGCGGGGTATTGGGAAGCGATCCAGGCGATTTTGAAGAAGCACGACATCCTGCTGGTTGCGGATGAGGTTGTGACCGGTTTCGGGCGTCTTGGCTCCATGTTCGGTTCGGACCATTACGGGATCGAGGCGGATGTCATCACCATTGCCAAGGGGCTGACTTCGGCCTATGCGCCGCTTTCCGGCTCCATCGTCTCAGACAAGGTGTGGAAGGTGCTGGAGCAGGGCACGGATGAAAACGGCCCGATTGGCCACGGCTGGACCTATTCGGCGCACCCGATCGGGGCGGCGGCGGGGGTGGCGAACCTCAAGCTGATTGATGAGCTGAACCTGGTGCAGAACGCTGGCGAGGTGGGTGCCTATCTGAACGCCACCATGGCAGAGGCGCTGTCGGGCCACGCCCATGTGGGCGATGTGCGCGGCGAGGGGATGCTTTGTGCGGTGGAGTTTGTGCAGGACAAGGACAGCCGCACCTTCTTTGATGCCGCCGACAAGATCGGGCCGCAGATCTCGGCGAAGCTCTTGGAGCAGGACAAGGTGATTGCCCGCGCCATGCCGCAGGGCGATATCCTGGGCTTTGCACCGCCATTCTGCCTGACGCGGGCCGAGGCCGATCAGGTGGTCGCAGCCACCGTGCGGGCAGTCGAGGCCGTGCTGGGCTGACCCGGCCGCGACAGTGCTGCGCCCTGGCCTGAGCCGGGGCGCGGATCAGCTGCCGATCAGGCGGGCGCTGGTGTCCTCTGCCGTGTCGCCCCCGGCCATGCGGGCAAAGGCCTGGCGCCAGCCCTCGGCCAGTTCGGGCAATTGTGCCAGCGCCGCGGCCTTTTGCGGGCTGGCCTTGCGGCTGAGGCGGAGACGGGTGACGCGTTCGACGCTCCAGTCCGGGTGCAGGCGCTCAATCAGGGAGATGGTACTGCCGGCCTCCGCTTGGCCCGGCTCCAGCACCCGGTAGTACCAGCCGGTGCGGCCGGTTTTCTGAAACAGATAGGCCATTTTGGGGTTGCCGGTGTGCTGGCTGACCTTCCAGCAGGGCTGGCGGCCCTGGCTGATCTGCACCACCGCCGTGCCCAGCCGCAGGATGTCGCCGATGCAGAGATTGGTTTCGGTCATCCCCAGCGCCGTGATTTTGCGGGTCGGCCTGGGCGTCGCCGGTGAAGCCCAGCTCAGTGATCTGCTGCGGGCCATCCGCGCGGGTCTTGGCAATGGCCGATGGCGGGCGGCCGGGCCAGCGCGCGGCAACGGATCCGAGGAACAGCCCGGTGATGCGGGACGCGGGGGTCATGCGGGAACCTGCTCGTGGCAAATCTTGGTCGTGTCTTCGGGCGACAGCGGCTCCGCCAGCAGACGGCAGAAGCCGCCCGGCCCGTCCGCCGAGAAATGCTTGCAGGCGCGGCAGACACCGAATGGCTGGCCGCCGTTTTGCGCGATCATGCGGCCGAGGATCTGCTCCAGCGCCGCCTGCAGTGCGGTCCGGTCCGCTGGGGGCAGGGCCGCGGCTGCATCGGCCAGGGCGCGGGGCAGGGCGGTGGCCTGTTCGCCCTTGGCGGTCAGGGCAAAGCGGATCACCCGCTTGTCGGTATCGGAGCGCTCCTCCTCGACATACCCCTTTTGCGCCAGCGCCTTGAGCGTTTGCGAGATAGTGCCGCGGGTGCTGCCGAGATAGGCTGCCACATGCGACGGGCTGCGCGAGAACCGGTTGGCGCGAGAGAGGTAATCCAGGGCGGCCCGCTGCGCCGGGTTCAGCTCTGCCGCCCAGCTTTCGCCAGCGTCCAGGCGGGCGAGGCGGCTGATCAGTTCGGTTATGCGGGCGGTCTGTTCCATGCGCAATAGATAGCGAGTCGAAATGAATTGCGCAAGCAAGCCGATGCCGCACCGGCCTGGCGGGCCTGCCGGAAGGGTTGAGGCAAATCATTTTCGCGCCGCTGTCCCGTGTGGCAGAATGCGCGGTGAGAGGAGGGTGGCTGTGGCGGATCCCGTCTTTACCATGAAAGGCGTGACCAAGGTCTATGACACTGGCGGCGCCAAGGTGCATGCGCTGGCGGGTGTCGATCTGGAACTGCCCGGCGGTGAGCTGGCAGTGCTGCTTGGCCCCTCCGGCAGCGGCAAGTCGACGCTGCTGAACATCCTGGGCGGGCTGGACCATGTGACGGATGGCCGGGTCTGGTTCCGCGATCTGGAGCTGACGGCGATGCGGGACCGGGAGCTGACCCGCTACCGGCGCGATCATGTCGGCTTCATCTTTCAGTTCTACAACCTGGTGCCGAGCCTGACCGCGCGCGAGAACGTGCAGCTGGTGACCGATGTGGCGCGCGACCCAATGCCTGCCGCCGAAGCGCTGGCGCTGGTGGGGCTGGGCCACCGGATGGACCACTTCCCGGCGGAGATGTCGGGCGGCGAGCAGCAGCGGGTGGCGATTGCCCGCGCCATTGCCAAGCGCCCGGGGGTGCTGCTGTGCGATGAGCCGACCGGCGCGCTGGACAGCAAGACCGGCATCCAGGTGCTGGAGGCGCTGCATCAGATCAACCGCGATTTCGGCACCGCAACGGTGGTGATCACCCATAATGCCGACATCCAGAAGATCGCGCACCGGGTGATCTTCTTTCAGGACGGGCGGATCAGCCGCATCCAGGAAAACACCGAGCGGCTGGCGCCCGCAGACATCAGCTGGTGAGCCATGCAGGCGCTGGACCGGAAACTTCTGAGGGATTTCAAACGGCTCTGGGTGCAGGCGCTGGCGATTGCGATGGTGCTGGCTTGCGGGGTTTCGATCCTGCTGACGGCGGTGGGCATGTATCAGGCGCTGCAGGGCACGCAGGAGGCCTATTACGGGCGCAACCGGTTTGCCGATGTCTTTGCCTCCGCGCGGCGGGCGCCTGTCAGCCTGCTGCCAGAGATTGCCGCGGTGGAGGGGGTGCTGGCGCTGGAGGCGCGGGTCAGCGGCTATGCCAACCTCGACATGCCGGGGCGGGCCAAGGGCGCGGTGGGGCGCATCTTGTCGCTGCCGGAGAGCGGCCCGCCGCAGCTGAACCTGCCGGTGCTGCGCAGCGGGCACTGGCCGCAGCTGCCGGGGGAGGTTGCGGTGAACGCGCCCTTTGCGCTGGCCAACGGGCTGGTGCCGGGGGACCGGTTCCTGGCCACTCTTGATGGCCGCCAGCGGCAGCTGACGGTGACCGGCACTGCGCTGTCACCAGAATTCATCTATACGCTGGGGCCCGGCGCGCTGATGCCCGACAACCTGTCCTTTGGCGTCCTGTGGATGCTGCGGGAGGAGGCGGAGGCCGCCTATGACATGGCGGGTGCCTTCAACGACCTGACACTGAAGACCGCGCGCGGGGTGCAGGAGGAGGAGGTGATCGCGCGGCTGGATCAGCTGCTGGAACCTTATGGCGGTCAGGGGGCGGTGGGGCGGGCGCAGCACAGCTCGCACGCGATTGTCGATGCGGAGATCAGCCAGATGAAGGGCACCGCGATGGTGCTGCCGCCGATCTTCTTTGGTATCTCGGCCTTTCTGGTCAGCATGGTGATGGGCCGGATCGTGGCGCTGGAGCGCAGCGAGATCGGCCTGTTGAAGGCGGTGGGTTATTCCGATGCGGAGGTTTGCCTGCATTACCTGATGCTGGCAGCGCTGGTGGCGCTGGCGGGGATCGCGATCGGCTGGGCGGCGGGCACTTGGCTGGCGCAGCTGCTGGCCCGCCAGTATGCCCGCTTCTTCGACTTTCCCTTCCTGATCT
>NZ_JBHUPT010000071.1:0-66915 GCF_049056525.1 Leisingera coralii
CGGATCTCGCGGGTCATGGCGCGGAAATCATCATCCCAGCTGCCCCAGTCCCGCAGCATCGCCTGTTTCACCGCAAAGGAGGTGGTCAGCGGCCCCGGCGTCAGCAAGTAGGGCTCCCCCAGCCGGGGCGGTTCAAGCGGCTCCGTCGCAACACTCATCTGCAATCTCCAAAAAGGATACCGCAGCCATCATTGCCCCCCGCAATTCCATATGTACAATTGTAAAAAACAATCCTTTCATAGGCAAAGCCTATGATCTTTGCAGGACAACCAAATGCGCAACGCCTGTCCGGCGCGGCGGGTGGAACGCCGCCGGGCGCGTAACGGAAAACGCCGCGCCGCCGGCCGCGGCAGACCTGCGGTCCGCTCTTGGTTCTGCCCTGTACTGGCGGCACCAGGATTTTATTTACCATAATGCCGATTATGCATTGCGAGACGCATTCATCGCTGCGTGCGCAAGCAACCGCGTCCCAGACGGGATCCGCTCCGATCAATAATTGACAAAATTAGTAAATTATCATACCCGCCGCGCTCGAAGGAGTTGCGGATGTTTTTTGACCTCGACAAATTGCGCGCTTTTGGCCCCCGGACCTGCCTTAGGGCGGCAGACGGAACAAAGCTGTCCTACGCCGGACTGGCCGATGCCGCAGCGCAGTTTGCTGCCCTGTTGCCGCAGGACCGGCAGCTGATTGCAGTTGAGGCCGCCGCAGATCCCGAGGCCATCACCGCCTATCTCGGCGTCCTAGCTGCAGGCCACGCCGTGATGCCGCTGCCCGCCGGGGAGGAGGCGACCGCCGCAAGGCTCGAGGAACGCTTCCGCCCCGCCGCCAGTTTCCGCCGCATTGCCGGCGTCTGGCAGCTCTTGGCCCATGCGCATGAGCCCGCAGCAATCCACACGGAGCTTGCACTGCTGCTGCAAACCTCCGGCAGCACCGGCCATGGCCGCGGTGTGCGGCTGTCGGGCACCGCCGTGGACGCCAATGCCCGCGCCATCGCGGACTACCTGGAGATCCGGCCCGAAGACCGCGCCGCGCTGATCCTGCCGCTGCATTACTCATATGGCCTGTCGGTGCTGCACTCGCATCTGGCCGCCGGCGCCAGTCTCTGGCTTGCGCCCGGCTCGGTGCTGGATGCCGGTTTCGCCGCCGCGCTGGAGGCTTCCGGCGCCACCAGCCTGGCCGGGGTGCCGCATCACTTCCGCCTGCTGGAGAGCGCGGGCCTGTCTCACGCGCTGCCGGAAAGCCTCAAGACCCTCACCGTCGCAGGCGGTGCCATGGAACCCGGGCAGGTCAGCGCCTGGACCAGCCGGATGCAGGCCCGCGCCGGGCGCTTCTTTGTCATGTACGGCCAGACCGAGGCCACTGCCCGGATCAGCTACTTGCCGCCGGAGCTGGCTTTGGCGAACCCAGGGTCGGCGGGCCGCGCCATTCCCGGCGGTCGCCTGCTGCTGCGCGATGCCGGCGGCAAGGAAATCACCACGCCCGAGGGTGAAGGCGAGCTGGTCTACCAGGGTCCGAACGTGATGATGGGCTATGCTGAAACCAGCGCCGATCTGGCCAAGGGCCCGGAGCTCAGCGAACTGGCGACCGGCGACCTGGCCCGGCGCGACGCAAACGGGCTCTATCACATCACCGGGCGGCTGTCGCGCATGTCCAAGATCGCGGGCCTGCGCATTGGCCACGACGCCATCGAACGCGCCTTGGCCGCCCAGGGGTATGAGGCCGCGGTCTGGGGCGATGACACCCGCATCTCAATTGCCGTTTGCGGGCCGGAGGATGGCATTGCCGCGCTGGCCGCCAAGCTGACTGGCGTCAGTCAGCAGCATTTCACTGTGCTGCCGCGCCAGTCCCTGCCGCGCCGCGCCAATGGCAAGATCGACTATCCGGCGCTCAAGGCGCAAACCGCGAAACCCGCGCCCGCCAAGGGCGTCTTGGCCGCCTTCCAGGCCGCCTTTGCGCCGCAGACCGTGGGCCGCAACGACAGCTTTGCCTCGCTCGGCGGCGACTCGCTGCGCCATGTGGAGCTGTCGCTGGCACTGGACGAGGCCCTGGGCGGCGCCCCCGCGGGCTGGGAAGAGATGCCGGTCAAGGACCTGGAGCAGGCCGCCCCGGCGCCCGCCGCCAGCCTGCCCTTTGACCTGGCCGCCCGGGTGGTTGCCATCCTGGCGGTGGTGGTCGCGCATCAGACCTTCTGGCCGGTCTTCGGCGGTGCCGCGGCGATGGTGATCCTGATGGGGATGAGCGTCGCAGGCTTCCGCTGGGACGCTCTGAAATCCGGGGACATGCGCAGTTTCTTCAAGCCCGTTGCTGCGGTGCTGATCCCCTATTACCTGATCCTGGCCGGCTATGCCGTGGCATGGGAGCAAGTGCCCTGGGTTTCACTCTTCCTGGCGGGCAACTTTGCCCTGACCGTTCCCGAAACCCATCTGATGCTGCCTTATCTCTACTGGTTCATCGAAGCCTATCTGCAGATAACCCTGCTGGTGGCGCTGCCGTTTGCCCTGCCGCCGGTGCGGCGCTGGCTGGTGCAGCAGGGCGCCTACCGCGCGGGCCTGTGCTTCCTGGCGTTTGCCGTTGCCATCCGCCTGGTGGCACCGGAAGTCTGGCAGATCGGCGGGCGGGGGCAGTTCACCGTGCCTTGGGTGTTCTACCTGTTTGCCCTCGGCTGGTGCATCACTGCCGCGGGTACGCTGGGGCAGCGGCTGCTGGTGCTGGCGGCGGCCTGCGTGATCATGCCCGCCGCCGCCTATCTCGGCGGCAACTGGTACGGCGGCTGGATCAAATACATGTGGCTCTTGGCGCTGATTGCCGGGCTGCTGTTTGCCACGCGCCTGCCGGTGCCGCGATTTGCCGCCCGCCCGGTGATGCGGCTGGCGCAGGCGGCCTTCCCGATCTACCTGCTGCACCGGTTTGTGCCGGAGCTGCTGATGCCGATGATCGGACTGGAGGGCCGCAGCCCGCTGAACGATGCGCTGGCGATCTTCGGCGGCATCGCCCTGGGCCTTGCTGCGGCCGCCCTGCAGCGCCAGCTGGTGCAGGCCTGGTCCAGCGCCCGCTCGCGCCGGCAAATGGCGATGACGCATGCTTAAGCATTAACAAGAAAAAGCGGAGGGCAGTGACCGTCCGCGGGCGGAAGCGAAGCGCCCGCCCAGGGGGGCGGACGGGCGCTGCCCGGCGTTCCGCCGGGCGGTACATACCTACCAGCCTTAAGCCAATGCCGCCACCGCCCGGCCAATCCGGGTCAGCGCCTCGCGCAGCTCCGCCTCAGACGTGGCATAGGAAATCCGGAAGTACGGCGAGATGCCAAAGGCGCGGCCCGGCACCACCGCCACATGGTGCTGGTCCAGCAGATAGGCGCAGAAATCCGCATCCGTCTCCAGCACCCTGCCTTCCGGCGTGCGCTTGCCCAGCACCCCTGCGCAGTTGGCAAAGGTATAGAACGCCCCCTCCGGCACCGGGCACGTGATCCCCTCCATGCCATTGAGCGCCTCCACCACCAGATCGCGCCGCGCCTGAAAACTGGCCCGGCGCTCTGCCAGCACCTCCTGCGGACCATTCAGCGCCGCCGCCGCGGCTGCCTGCGAAATCGACGAGGGATGCGAGGTCGATTGCGACTGCACCACTTTCATCGCGTCGATCAGCGCCTTCGGCCCGCCCGCATAACCCAGCCGCCAGCCGGTCATCGCATAGGCCTTGGAGACGCCATTGACCGTCAGCACCCGCTCCTTCAGCCGCGGCTCCACCTGCGCCGGGGTGGCAAACTCGAACCCGCCATAGGTGATGTGCTCATACATATCGTCCGCCATCAGCCAGACATCCGGGTGCCGCAGCAGCACTTCCAGCAGCGGTTGGTAATCCGCGGCGCTGTAGCCGGCGCCTGCCGGGTTCGAGGGCGAATTCAGCAGCAGCCAGCGGGTGCGCGGAGTGATCGCTTTCTCCAGCTTCTCCGCGGTCAGCCGGAAGCCGGTGCCGTCCCCGCAGGGCACCAGCACCGGCTCGCCGCCGGCAATGCGGATGATATCGGAATAGGAGGTCCAGTAGGGCGTGGGCACGATCACCTCATCGCCGGGGTTGAGGCTGGCCATGAAGGCATCGAACAGGATTTCCTTGGCGCCGGTGCCCGCGATGATCTCGTCCAGCGCATAGTCCAGCCCGTTGTCGCGCTTGAACTTGGCCTGCACCGCCTGCCGCAGCGCCAGCGTGCCGCCAAGCGGAGTGTACTTGGTCTCCCCCGCCCGCATCGCTGCCGCGGCGGCCTCCTTGATGTGCTCCGGCGTGTCGAAATCCGGCTCGCCTGCGCCCAGGATGATCACCGGCGCCCCCTGGCGCTTCATCTCCGCCGCCTTGGCGCCGATGGTGAGGATTTCGGAGACCTCAAGCGGGTCAAGACGGCGGGCGCGGCGGAATTCGGCCATGGCGGTGGCTCCCTGCTGGTTTGCTTCGCCAGCCAGCATGGAGCGAAAGCCATTCTCCGGAAAACCAGCCCTTTGCGACCCAACCTATTCCGGTTTGGCATCTATCGCCGAGGGCGGCGCCCGTCCGCGGGCGGAAGCGAAGTGCCCGCCGCCGTTTTGCCGGAGGCAAACCTTCGGTTTGACGGGGCGGACGGGCGCTGCCCGGCCTGTCGGCCGGGCGAAACACTTCAATCCGGCCTGGTCCGCAATTGCTTGCGCATCCAGCTTTCCAGCTTCTGCACCGCCTCCGGCACCGGCCCGTGCGGGCGCACCAGGTAATAGCGCTTGCGCGACTCCAGCGCGGGACCCGGGATCCGCAAGAGATCCCCCGCCGCAATCTCCCGCGCCACCATGTCATAGGGTACAATCGCCGCGCCCAGCCCCGCCGCTGCCGCCGCGATCACCATCGAGTGCTGGTCGAAATAGCGCCCGTCCTGCCGCGGCATGCCGGCCAGCCCGGCGCGTTCGAACCACTCCGCCCAGGCCCCCGCCCGGCTCTCCAGATGCAACAGCGGCGTCTGCGCCAGATTGGCGGCCAGCTCCAGCTGATGGGCGGCATAGAACCCCGGCGCGCAGACCGGCACCATCTCCTCCCCGAACAGCGGCGCCATATGGGTGCCGGGCCAGTTATCCAACCCGTAGTGCACCGCCAGGTCGAAATTCTCGCGGGCAAAATCAAACGGCTCCAGCCGGGTGGAGAAGCTCAGCTCCACCTCCGGGTGGCGGGTAAAGAAATCCGGCAGCCGCGGGATCAGCCAGAGGTTGGCAAAGGCCGGCAGCACCGCGATCCGCAGGGCCGAGCGCCCGGCCCCGGCGGCGGCGGCCTTTTGCAAGGTCGCCCGCAGTCCCGCCAGGTCCAGCTCCAGATCCGCCGCCAGCCCCTGCCCCGCGGGCGTCAGAACCACACCACGCCCAGCCCGCTGGAACAGGTCGAAGCCAAGGTCCGCCTCCAGCTCCTTCACCTTCTTGCTGACCGCGCTTTGGGTCAGCCCCAGCTCCTCGCCCGCGGCGGTAAAACTCTGGTGCCGCGCAGCGCTTTCGAAACAGCGCAGATGTGTCAGGCTTGGCAGGCGCATCTCAATCCTCCTCCAGCTGCGACAGCAGCCATTCGCGGAACTTGATCAGCGGATATTCCTCCGCGTGGTCCGCGGGCCACACCAGGAAATATTCGCCCAGGCTCACCGCAGCCCCCTCCATCGCCAGCGCCAGCCGGCCTTGGGCAATCTCATTCTCGGCCAGGAAATCCGGCAGCAAGGCCACCCCCAGCCCATGCACCGCCCCCTGCGTCATCGCTGATGACTGGTCAAACAGCATCCCCCGAAGCTTGGCCGCCGGCACATCATGCAGGTGAAACCACTGCTCCCAGCAGTCGGGATGGGTCTCCAGATGCAGCAGCGGATAGTCCAGCAGCGCCGCCGGGCTGGAAACCGGCCCGTCCATCAGCCCCGGCGCGCAGACCGGCAGCACATGTTTCGGCATCAAAGGCAGATACTCCACCCCCGGCCAGTCCCGCGTGCCGTAGTGGATCGCCGCCTGCGCGGTGCCCGCGTCAAAGCTGAACGGCAGATTGTGGGTGTGCAGGTTCACCGTGATACCAGGATGGGAGGCAGCGAATTCCTTCAGCCGCGGCGCCAGCCAATGCAGGCCAAAGGACGGCAGGATCGACAGGGTGAAGCTGCCCCCGTCCGGATTGGCCCTGAGTTTGACAGAGGCCTGCGCCAGCCGGGTCAGGATCATCCTCGCCTCCTTGGCAAAGCCCGTCCCCGCCGGCGTCAGCTGCATCCGCATCTGGTCGCGGGCAATCAGGTCCACCCCCATCTGCTCCTCCAGCTGCTTCAGCTGGCGGCTGATGGCGCTTTGCGTCAGCGACAGATCCTCCGCCGCGGCCGAGGCGCTCCCGAGCCGGTCCACCGCCTCCAGCGCCAGCAGCGACGGGATTGAGGGTAAAAAACGGCGCGGCGCAATCATATGATGATAACTCATGGGTGCAGGATTTACTTTCATTAGCAATCCGGCCCGCAAGGTGCAATTTCTATATCAGACCTACGCCCGGCGGGACTTTGCGGGAAACCAGCCTAAAGTTTTCCTCATGCCCTGCCCTCGCACCGAAAGGACGCTGATATGCCCCATTCCGACATCCTCGCCGCTGCCGGCCTGACCCAAGCCGAGCTGACCGGCGGCAGCCTGACTGTCACCACGCCGGTGGACGGCAGCGAAATTGCCCGGCTCAAGACCCACAGCACCGCCGAGGCCGAAGCGCAGATCGCCGCCGCCAAGTCCGCCTTCAAATCCTGGCGCCTGGTCCCGGCCCCGCGCCGCGGCGAGCTGGTGCGGCTATTGGGCGACGAGCTGCGCAAGGAAAAGGAAAACCTGGGCCGCCTCGTCACCCTGGAATGCGGCAAGATCTATCAGGAGGGGTTGGGCGAAGTGCAGGAGATGATCGACATCTGCGACTTTGCCGTGGGTCTCTCGCGCCAGCTTTATGGCCTCACCATCGCGTCTGAGCGCCCCGGCCACGCGATGCGCGAAACCTGGCACCCGATGGGCACCTGCGGCATCATCACCGCCTTCAACTTCCCCGTCGCGCCCTGGTGCTGGAACGCGGCGCTGGCGCTGGTCTGCGGCGACCCGGTGATCTGGAAACCGTCCGAGAAAACCCCGCTCACCGCGCTGGCGGTGCAGAAGATCTGCGAGCGCGCCATGGCGGCCTTTGGCGGGGACGCCCCCGAGGGCCTGATCCAGGTGCTGATCGGAGAGCGTGATCTGGGCGAGGTGCTGACCGCCTCCAAGGACGTTGCCATCATCTCCGCCACCGGCTCGGTGCCGATGGGCAAGGCGGTTGCGGCCGATATGTCCAAACGCCTGGGCCGCACCATTCTGGAGCTTGGCGGCAACAACGCGATGATCGTGGCCCCCTCCGCCGATCTGGAGATGGCCCTGCGCGCCATCGTGTTCTCCGCTGTCGGCACCGCCGGCCAGCGCTGCACCTCCCTGCGCCGCCTGATCGTGCACGAGGATATCTACGACCGGCTGATTCCGCGCCTGATCAAGGCTTATGAGGGCCTGCCCATCGGCGACCCGCTGGCCGAGGGCACCCTGGTCGGCCCGCTGATCGACCGCCACGCCATGGATTCGATGCTGCGGGCGCTGGAGCGCGCCCAGGGCGAAGGCGGCACCGTGCATGGCGGCGGCCGCGCCCTGACGGACAGCTTCGCCAACGCGGCCTATGTGCATCCCGCAATCGTCGAGATGCCCGCCCAGACGGAGATCATGCACACCGAAACCTTCGCGCCGATCCTCTATGTGGTGAAATACTCCGACCTGGATCAAGCCATTGAAATGCAGAACGAAGTGCCGCAAGGCCTGTCCTCCTGCATCTTCTCCACCGACGTGCGTGAAACCGAATATTTCCTCTCGGCAGCGGGCTCCGACTGCGGTATTGCCAACGTGAACATCGGCCCCTCCGGCGCTGAAATCGGCGGCGCGTTCGGGGGCGAGAAGGAGACGGGCGGCGGCCGCGAAAGCGGCTCTGACGCCTGGAAAGGGTACATGCGCCGGCAGACCAACACCGTGAACTACTCACGCGAGCTGCCGCTTGCTCAGGGGATCAAGTTTGACATCTGATCTGGCGTCCAGCCTCTGGCACCAAACCTGCCAGGAAAACCCCGCCTTCCCGGACCTCACCGGGGAGGCCGAGGCCGATCTGGTGGTGATCGGCGGCGGCTACACCGGCTGCGCGGCGGCTTTGAAGGCCGCGGAACTGGGCGCCTCGGTCCGCCTGATCGAGGCGGAGGTGATCGGCTGCGGCGGCTCCGGCCGCAACGTGGGGCTGGCAAATGCGGGCCTCTGGCTGCCGCCCGAAGACATCAACGCTGAGCTGGGGCCGGAGACCGGTAGCCGCCTCTCCTCCCTGCTGGCCGGCGCGCCCGGGATGGTGTTCTCGCTGATCGAAAAACACGCCATCCAATGCGAGCCGGAGCGCAGCGGCACCCTGCATTGCGCCCATGCGCCCGGCGGCCTGAAAGACCTGCAGCGCCGCCATGCCCAGCTCACCGCCATCGGCGCGCCGGTGGAGCTGCTGTCGCGCGAGGAAGCCATTCAGCGCACCGGTTCCGAAGCCGTGCACGGCGCCCTGTTCGATCCGCGCGCCGGGACCATCCAGCCGCTGGCCTACGTGCGCGGCCTCGCCCGTGCGGCCGCAAGCGCAGGCGCGCAGCTGCACAGCGGCACGCCGGCCACCGGCATCACCCGCAGCGGCGGCAGCTGGCAGGTCACTACCCCCAAGGGCAGCCTCCGCGCCAGGCATCTGATCATGGCCACCAACGCCTATGCCCGCGAAATCACCGGCTATGACGCGCCGCAAGTGATCCCGGTGCATTACTTCCAGGCCGCCACCGATCCGCTGCCCGCACCCCTGCTGGAGAAGATCCTGCCGGGCAAGGAAGGCTGCTGGGACACCGCGCTGGTGATGTCGTCCTGGCGGCTGGATCAGGCCGGGCGGCTGGTGATCGGCGGCATGGGCGCGCTCAACCATATCGGCAGCGCGCTGCACCGCAGCTGGCTGCCCCGTAAACTGGCCGCGCTATACCCCGAATTGCAGGACGCGAGGCTCCACAGCCACTGGCACGGCCGCATCGCCATGACCACCGAGCACCTGCCCAAGATTCTGGACCTGGACGGCGGTTTGGCCTGCTTCGGCTATTCCGGTCGCGGTATCGGCCCCGGCACCCTGTTCGGCACGGCCATGGCAGAGGCGTTGCTGAGCGGCGACCAATCCCGCCTGCCGGTGCCGCCGGTGCGCGATCACGCGATCCCCTTCGCGTCCTTGCGCAGCGCCTATTACGAGACCGGCGCCACGCTCACCCATCTGATCAGCGACAGATGAAAAAGGCGGGCCGCCCTGGCCCGCCCTGTTTCTTTAGCAGCCGGCAATCGCGGCACCGATCTCCTGCAGCAGCGCCGGGTAGAACTGCGGCCCCGGCTCCAGCTTGGCACCCAGCGGGTCCAGCACCGCGGTACCCGCACCGGTGCCGTCCAGCACCGTGGCAACCAGCCCCGGGTTGAATTGCGGTTCGGAGAACACGCAGGTCACCTTCAGATCCGCCACCACGTCACGCACCTCCGCAACCCGCGCCGGGCTGGGTTTGGCGGCGTCGCTGATCGAAATCGCACCTGCCGCGTTCAAGCCAAATCCGTGCTCGAAATACTGGTAGGCATCGTGGAACACGATGAACTGCTTGGCCCGGAACGGTTCCAGCTGGGCCGAGATGCTGGCCACAGCCTCTGCAATCTCCTGCTTGCCGGCTTCGGCATTGGCCTTGTAGGCGGCAGCATTGTCCGGGTCATGCTCTGCCAGTTCTTCGGCGATCACATCCAGCCAGGCCTGGGCATTGGCCGGCAGCAGCCAGGCATGCGGATCGGCGCCCTCGTGGCGGTGCCCATCCGCATCCGCGTGGTCCTCATGATCCGCGTGACCCTCATGACCTTCGGCGTGCTCTTCATGACCGTGGTCTGCGTGATCATCATGGCCGGCATGCGCATCCGCTTCGGCATGCTCCTCGTGACCATGGTCATCGTGGCCCTCATGCTCCTCATGCGCATGCGCCTCGAACCGTGCACCTTCGCGGAACGGCAGCACTGTTGTGCCCCCGGCTGCCAGCAGCTCAATCCGGTGCGCGCTGCCGGCCAGTTCCTCCAGCGGCCCCTCCAGCCAAGGGGTCAGCGGCGCGCCCAGCCAGAACACCACATCCGCCTGATCCAGCGCCTGCGCCTCAGAGGGGCGCATCGCATAGCCATGCGGCGAGGCCCCCGGCGGCACCACCAGGGCCGGCTCGCCCAGGCCCTGCATCACCCGCGCCACCAGCCCATGCACCGGCGCGATATCCGCCGCCACACGCGGCACCTCCGCGACGGCCGTCCCTGCGCCCGCCAGCAAAGCCGCCGCCGCTGCTCCACTCTTCCACATGCCAGCTCTCCGCATTTTTCGCCCCATGTAATCTTATAACATCACGCGGCTTGATAAACGTCATAACATAACATATCAAGAGGCAAATCCGCCGCCGCGCAGAAGGACCCCCGCATATGGATTCCATCGGTTTTGAGCCGCATGACCACAGCAGCTGCATTCACGACGGCATTGCGGCAGTGGACGCCCATTGCCGGGCGGAGGGGCTGCAATTCACCCCCGTGCGCCGCCGGGTGCTGGAGATCCTGCTGCAGGAACACCGCGCATTGGGGGCCTATGAAATCCTCGACCGCCTGCGCGAAGAAGGCCTCGGCTCGCAGCCGCCCGTTGCCTACAGGGCCTTGGATTTCCTGGTGAAAAACGGCTTCGCCCACAAGATCGAGCGGCTCAATGCCTTCATCGCCTGTTCCCACCCGGGCGAGACCCACGCGCCGGTCTTCCTGATCTGCCGCGCCTGCGATGCGGTGGCCGAGGCACAGCGCGAACCCACCCAGGGCCAGTTGGGCCAGGCCGCGCGCGAGGCCGGCTTTATGATCGAACGCGCGGTGATCGAGGCTGAGGGCCTGTGCCCCAAGTGCCAGAAAGCCGCCGCCGCATGAGTCTGATTGCCCTCGAAAACCTGTCGGTTCAGCACGGCGGCAATACGGTCCTGTCCGGCGTCAGCCTGGCGATCGAACCGGGTGAGATCGTCACCGTGGTCGGCCCCAACGGGTCCGGCAAGTCCACCCTCCTGCGCAGCGTCATCGGCGCCCAGAAGCCGTCGCGCGGCACCATCCGGCGCGCGACCGGGCTGCGCATCGGCTATGTGCCGCAAAAGCTGCATATTGACCCAACCCTGCCGCTGACCGTGCGCCGCTTCCTCAGCCTGCCGGAACGGGTGTCCGATGCCCGCGCCGCAGAGGCGCTGGAACAGGCCGGCGCCGGTGATCTGGCGGCGCGGCAGATGTCCGGCCTGTCCGGCGGCCAGTTCCAGCGGGTGCTGCTGGCGCGCGCGCTGCTCAGCAATCCGCAGCTGCTGATCCTGGATGAGGCCACCCAAGGCCTGGACCAGCCCGGCTCCGCCGCCTTTTACCAGCGGATCGAGAAGGTCCGCCAGGACCTCGGCTGCGCAGTGCTGATGGTCAGCCACGAGCTGCATGTGGTGATGGCGGCCTCGGACCGGGTGATTTGCCTCAACGGCCACGTCTGCTGCGAAGGCGCGCCGGAGCATGTCGCCACCGCGCCGGAATACCGCGCTTTGTTCGGCACAGGCACCCAGGGCGCCCTGGCGCTTTACCGGCATGAGCATAATCACAGCCACGATCACGACTGCGCCCACAACCATCATCACGAGGCGGCGGAATGACCCTGCTTGACGACTTCCTGATCCGCGCCGCGCTGGCGGGCATCGGCGTGGCGCTGGCCGCCGCGCCCTTGGGCTGTTTCGTGGTCTGGCGCCGGATGGCCTATTTCGGAGACGCCACCGCCCATGCCTCGATCCTTGGCGTGGCGCTGGCGCTCAGCTTTGATGTCTCGGTGTTTGCCGGGGTGCTGGCCACGGCGCTGGCGATGGCCACCACCGTCTCGGCGCTGGCCGGGCGCGGCTATGCGATGGACACGCTGCTGGGGGTGCTGGCGCATTCCTCGCTCGCCTTCGGCCTGGTCGCCGTCTCCTTTTTGCAAGGGGTGCGGATTGACCTGATGGCCTATCTGTTCGGCGATATCCTGGCGGTGGGCCGCGCCGATCTGGCAGTGATCTGGGGCGGCGCGGTGCTGGTGCTGGCACTCCTGTGGTGGCGCTGGTCGGCACTGCTGACCGCGACGCTGAACCCGGACCTGGCCCATGCCGCCGGCATCGATCCGCGGCGCGAGCAGATGGTGCTGACCATCGCGCTGGCGCTGGTGGTTGCGGTGGCCATCAAGGTGGTGGGGGTGCTGCTGATTGCGGCGATGCTGCTGATCCCGGCCGCCGCCGCCCGTCCCTTTGCCGCCACGCCGGAGCGGATGGCCGCCATTGCCGCCCTGCTGGGCATGCTGGCTGCCACCGGCGGGTTGCAGCTGGCCTTTGCGCTGGACACACCCGCCGGACCCAGCATTGTCTGCCTGGCCGCAGCGCTGTTTGCCGCCTCCAGCCTGACAGGGCTGCTGCTGCAGCACCGCCGCGGCTGACGCCCGCAACTGCTGCCTGCCTGTCGCGCGCCCTGATCCGGCCGGCCTGCCGGCCAGGACGCGGCGGGATCAGCTGCCGGTCTGCTGCAGATCCGGGCTGCCCGCCCATTTGCTGATCGCCTCGGTCAGCGCCTTCTTGTTAATCGGCTTACTCAGGAAGTCGTCCATCCCTGCCTGCAGGCATTTTTCCCGGTGGGTCTGCAGCGCATTGGCCGTCAGCGCCACGATCGGGCATTTGCCGCTGCCGGTCTCCGCCTCGATCCGGCGCATTTCGGCGGTGGCCTCGATCCCGTCCATTTCCGGCATCATCATGTCCATCAGCACAATGTCTGGCCGTTCGGCCCGGAAGCGGGCCACCGCCTCCACGCCATTGCCGGCAATGCTGATCACCAGCGGCGCGTCCTTCAGCATCTTGGTCACCACCATCTGGTTGGTGCGGTTGTCCTCCGCCAGCAGCACCTTCAGCCGCCGCCCCTGCGGATGCAGCTCCGCTGCCGGCCCCGCTGCTTCCGCCGGTCTTTGCTGCGGCCTGCTCAGCAGCCGGCTCATCACCTGGCGCAGCTGCACCGCCCGCACCGGCTTGAGCGCAAATTCGCAGGCGCCGATGGCCTCGCAGTCGCTGCGGCTCAGCGCGTTTTCGACCGAGGACAGGATGACCAGCGGCACGGTTTCAAAGCCCGGCATGGCCCTGATCCTGGCCGCCAGCTCCTGCCCGTCCATGGCAGGCATCTGGTAGTCCAGCAGGATGACATCAAACCGCCGCCCGTCCAGTTGCGCATCCGACAGGATTTCCAGCCCCTCATGCGCCGAGGCCGCCTGCGTGCAGGCCACGCCCCAGGTGCTCAGCCGCTCCGACAGGATCACCCGGTTCAGCTCCAGGTCATCGACCAGCAGCACGCTGAGCCCGGCAAAGCTGCGCCCGCCGCTGCCCTGCGCCGGCGCGGTCCTGGCACGGGCCTGCAGCGGGATCCGGATGGTGAACACAGATCCTTGGCCCGGGGTCGACTGCACCTCCACCGAACCGCCCATCAGCGCCAGCAGCCGCGCCGAGATCGCCAGCCCCAGGCCGGTGCCTTCGAAATTGCGGCTGGCCGCATTGTCGGCCTGCTCAAAGGCGCGGAAGATCCGGCTGATCCGGTCCCGCTCGATGCCGATCCCGGTATCGGTGACCTGCAGTTTTACCAGATGGCTGCCGTCCGGCTGCTGGCGGCCGGTCACTTCGATATAGACATAGCCTTCGCGGGTGAACTTGACGGCATTGCCCGCAACGTTGGTGATCACCTGGCGGATCCGCCCGGCATCACCTTCGAACAGTTCCGGCAGGCCGGGGTCATAGCGCATGGTGACCTCCACCCCC
Source organism: Leisingera coralii (assembly GCF_049056525.1). Taxonomy (NCBI): domain Bacteria; kingdom Pseudomonadati; phylum Pseudomonadota; class Alphaproteobacteria; order Rhodobacterales; family Roseobacteraceae; genus Leisingera; species Leisingera coralii. The sequence goes on from NZ_JBHUPT010000071.1 coordinate 13,923, forward strand.
TTCTCTGCCGCCTTGGGCGACAGCAGGGTCACCACATCCTCGACCGCCGTCTGCAGGTTGAACGGCGCGCGGCGGATCTCCAGCTTGCCGGCCTCGATCTTGGAGAAATTGAGGATGTCGTTGATGATCGTCAGAAGCGCCGAGCCGGACTTGCCGATGGTCTCCGCGTACATCCGCTGGTCGTCGTCCAGCTCGGTTTCCTGCAGCAGCTCCGCCATGCCGATCACCCCGTTCATCGGGGTGCGGATCTCGTGGCTCATGTTGGCGAGGAATTCCGACTTGGCACGGTTGGCGATATCCGCGGCCTCGCGCGCCTGCTCCATCGCAAACTCGCGCTCGTCGCGCTCGGCAAAGGTTTCCTCCAGAACCCCGACCGAGAAATCCAGCGCCCGGAATTCCCGCGAGGCATACCAGGGCAGCGGCCGCAGCGGGCTGCGCAGCCCGGCAATCGCATCCGACATCCGCTTGTGGATCAACTGCAAGGGGCGCAGCGCCAGCACATGCACCAGCAGCAGCACCAGCAAAGACAGCGCCAGCACCGGCACCACCGTCCAGATGATGATCTGCCGCACCTTGGCCGCCACCAGCGCTTCGCCGTCGCGGGTCGACCATTTCACCAGCATGGTGCCAAAGGAGGCCCCCTCCAGCTCGATCGGCCGCTCATAGATCACCTGGCTGTCCTCCAGCGGCGCACCAGGGGCCTGGGCCGCGGCCAGCAGCTTGCCCGCCGGGCTGCGGATCTGGATCGACACGATCTGCGGATTGCGGGCGACCGCCTCGTAGAGGCCGGTTTCCAGCACCGGCACATCCTCCACAATGATCGCTTCCAGCATCAGCCCGCTCAGCAGCGATACCGTCAGGTCCGCCTGCTCGGCAAGGTGCTGCTCCAGCCGCTGCACCTCCTGGTGCTGTGCCAGATTGCCAACCGCAAAGCCAACCGCCGAAGCGGCCAGCAGCAGCGACAGCACGATCTGAAAGAGGATGCTTGTACGTTTCATAGCTTCAATGCAGCGCCTTTAGAATGCCAGGCTGCGCTCCATCGCCCGGCGGATGATGTCATAATCCTGATCGGTCCCCAGCAGGAACCCGTTCTTTGAAATCCGGCGCACAATCTCTTCGTTTTCCGAAGCCAGCATCACATTGCGCATCGCCTCCAGCACGTCTTCCGGCATCTCCGGCGACGCCAGCCAGGGCTTGGTCACATTGTCAAACGAGGCCAGCACCCGGATCGGCACCCCCTTGGCGACCAGCTTTTTATAAGTGCTCTCCTTCAGGGCGCCGGCGGAATACCTGCCTGCACCCACCGCCTCGCCGACCAGGTCATGGCGGCCGAGATAGGAGAATTCATGCAGGTCGGTGCTGCTGATGCCGGCCTCCAGCAGGTATTCCTGCGCCAGGTAGCGGCCGATGGTCGACAGTTCGTCGCCGAAGGCAAAGCTGAGGCCGGCCAGATCCTCCACCGACTGCACGCTGCTGTCCTTGTGCACCACGATCACGCCCTTGAACCGCTTGCCGCCGTTCTTGGATTCCATCGCGATGATCCGGATCTCCGGGTTTTCCTTCATCACATGCACATAGGACGCCGGGCCGAAACGGGCAAAATCCACCTCGCCGCTGGCCAGCTGGCGGATCCCCTCGCCGTATTCCTTGGCGATCTTCATGCGGATCGACACCGGCTCGCCCAGCTCTTCGCTCATCCGTCCGGACAGGAAGGACAGGAACGGCTGGTACTTTTTGACCGTTGAAGTAGGTTTATCCGCCGCATAGGTGCCGAAGACCAGCTCAATCCCGGCCAGGACCGGCCCCGGAAACCAAGCCGCAAGGCCTGCTGAAAGGACGGCCGCCGGTGCCGCCGTCCGCAGGCGTGTCAGGAAAAGCTTAATGATACCAATAGTCCACTCAAACACGTTCACGATTCTAGCCTCCTGACTGACATCGGCTGGCACAGCGGGCGGGCCTTTCCCCCTCGTTACATGCCACATGGTTAAGAATACAATGTTAACGCACCTGCAATTCTCTAAAAAATTTTGCGGTTCTTTTATTCTTCGTCCACTATATTAACGGTTCAGTAAGATTTTCCTAATCTTTTAGGCAAATTCGCCACAATTCAGAATGCCCGCACGAACTGGCTCAACAGGAAACGCCGTGAAGAATACCAGCTTGCCGCCCGAAACCTCCGGGGCCCACCGCCGCTCAGCGCAAATTACTGTGCTAACGACACTTTTCTCAGCACTCCCGGCCGCTGCCCTGGCCATCCCCTCGCCGGAGCTGGTGATTGGCTCGGTGTCTTCGCTGTCGCAGGTGCTGGCGGTTGGAATTGCCATGATTTCCGGTCTCGGCGCTGTCATTGCAGCAAAGCTTGGTTTTACCCCCAAACCGGGCAGCTCCCCGCGGCGATACCCGGTCAAGCTGATTTCGGTGCTGGTTCTGGCGGCCATGGCGCTGGCGGCTGGCAACTACTGGCAGTATTCCTCGCATGCGCAGGCCGAGCTGGCAAGGCTGCAGGCCACATTGACCCGGCCGGCGCAGTTTGACGGCACCACCATCAAGGATGCCACCCTCAAGGAGACCAGCTTCTCCAAGCAGGAGAACCATCCGCTGGCGATGAGCACGGCGGACGCGGCGGCGGCGCTGGAGGATGGCTCCACCATCTTCTACGACATCCGCGAAACCGGCGAGAACGCCATGGGCACCCTGCCCGGCGCCACCCATATCCGCTTCCCGGACTTCCTGGAGACCCGCCCGGTGCAGCCGGGGCAGAAGGTCGTGCTGTTCTGCCACAATGGTAACCGCAGCTCGGAAACCTGCGCCAAGCTGGCGGCGATGGGCATCGACTGCAGCTTCATCGCCGGCGGCATCGAGAAATGGATCGTCGAGGGGCGCGAGTTTTCCGACAAGGATGTGAAGACCCTCTCCGACCTGCGTGCGATCCCGGAATACCCGGGCAGGGACGTGCTGCTCAGCACCGACGACTTCAAGACCCTGCTGACCACCGAGGACCTGCAGATCGTCGACACCCGCTACCCCGGCGATTTCGAAGCGGGCCACTTGCCCGGCGCCATCAACATCCCGATCCGCAAGATGACCACCGCCGACCTGATGGACCGCATCGCGGAGCTGGACCCGAACAAACCCACCATCGCCGCCTGCTATGACCGCCGCAGCTGCTTCATGAGCCAGGTGCTGGGTCTGGAGCTGTCGCAGCAGGGCATCGATTTCCTGGGCCGCTACACCCTGCCGTGGGAGTATTTCGTCGCGCCCAAGCCGAAACCGCATGTGCAGGAGTGGCTGGCAGACCAGCAGACCGGCCTGTGGGACCAGGCGATCTCGGCCCTGGCAGCCGCCTTGCTGTGGGTGCATGAGCGCAGCCATATCCTGCTGGGCCTGCTGGCGCTGTCCATCGCGACCCGCCTCCTGGTGCTGCCGGTGGCGCTGAAATCAGAACGCGACCAGATCATCACCAATGAAACCGCGGATGAGATGAAGGCGCTGAAAGAAAAACTGGCCCATGACCCGGTGCGCAAGGCACGCGCGGTGCAAGCGTTCTACGCCGACAAGGGCCTGACCCCGATGAAGAACCTCACCGCGCTATTGTTCCTGCCGGTGATGATGCTGGGCGTCTCCGCGGCTCAAGAAGCCAGCGCCTCGCTGCAAACCCCGTTCCTGTGGATGGCTGACCTCGGCGCCGCTGACCCGCTGTTCATCCTGCCGGTGCTGTTCTGCGCGCTCGCTGCCGTCTACCTGCTGTGGGCCGTGGCCAAGACCCCGCGCCAGAAAACGCTGTGGATGGTGCTCGGCATGCCTGCGCTCTTTGCGATGGTGTTCACCCTGACAGCCGCCGCAAACGCCTATCTCTGCTTCAGCCTGACGCTGCTACTGGTGCAGCGCGCCTACGTCACCGGCATGCACCGCAAGCTGGGCGAAGCACTGTCCCTGCGCGCCCACAAGCGCCGCCTCGCCAAACTGCCGCGCGGCGTGATCCCGATGGGCTACACCGAGGAGCTGGAGCACGCCGGAAACAAGGCGCTGCGCCTGTCGATCCTGCGCAACGCAGGCCTGCCGGTGCCCGGCGGCGTGATCGTGCGCTCCGATGCGATCCACGATTACCGCGAAATGTCCGAGGCCAGGAAAGACGCCTTTGCAGCACAGGTCTTTGCCCTTGCAGGCGGCAAACCGGTTGCCGTGCGCTCCTCCGCCAGCAACGAGGACGGCCACGACCAGAGCTTTGCCGGCGTCTTTGAATCGGTGCTGGACGTGACCGCAGAGACCATGCGCGCCGCGCTGGACGAGGTGGTGGAAAGCTTCTCCTCAGAACGCGCCGCCAGCTACTCCAGCGAGGGCGACAGCACCGACCAAGGCAATATCGTGGTGCAGGAGATGGTGCAGGCGGAATACGCAGGCGTCCTGTTCACCCAGGACCCGATGGCGCCCGGCATGGCGATGATCGAATGGGTCGAAGGCTGCGGCGAGGATCTGGTGTCCGGCCGCGTCACCCCGACGTCCTTGCGCTTTGGCCGCTACACCGGCCTGCCCGCGGCGCAAGACCAGGACCAGACCCTGGACATGGCGCCGCTGCTGGCCCTCGGGCGTCAGATCGAGCAGACCTTCGGCTGCCCGCAGGACGTCGAATGGGCCTATGCAAACGGCCAGTTCCAGATCGTGCAAAGCCGCGACATCACCACGCTGTCCTTGGGCACCGAGCGGGAACAGACCCGCCTGGCAGAATGGCGCGACCTGCTGGACCGCTACGCGGACGCAGACCCGGATCAGGCCATTCTGGAACAGGACGAAATGTCCGAGGTCCTGCCCCGCCCCACCCCGCTCTCCTTCTCGCTGATGAGCGAGCTGTGGGCACCGGGCGGCAGCGTTGACCTGGCCTGCCGCGAATTGGGCGTGCCCTACGGCCTGCCCGAGGGGCGCGACGGCCATCTGGTCAACCTGTTCGGCAAGACCTACGTCGATGTGGCGCTGAAACAGGGCATGACCCTGAAACTCACCGCCGCCAAGGCCAAGCAGCTGCGGAAGCAGGCGCATCCGATGATCACCCGCTTCCGCGGCCAGGTGATGCCGGAGCTGCGCAACAAGCTGGCGATCTGGAAGGCGGTGGATTACGCCGCCCTGCCCCAGGACAAGCTCCTGGAGGCGATCTCCACCCTCAAGGACATGTTCATCCGCGAGGTCTATCTGGAGGCCGAGAAGATCAACATCCTGGCGGGCTTCACCATGGGCGAGGCTGGCGCTGCTGCGGCCGGCGACCCGGCGCTGCGCGCCCACCTGATGCACGCGGAACTGCCCAACGCGCCTTCCGGCCTGCTGGCCTCCTGCACCGGCAAGGACGCCCAGGCCCGCGCCATGCAGCTGATGGGCCACCGCTCGATCTTCGACTACGAGCTCAGCTCGCCCCGCTATGCCGAGGCACCGGCACTGCTGAACTCCCTGCTCGACAGTTCGGTGGAGCCGATCGGCCAGGTGCCGGTCCCGGCCAACCTGCCGGATGAGCTGGACGATACCATCGGCATCGCCATCGCCTATCAGGACCTCAAGGAACAGGCCAAGCACGAGGCGCTGCGCGTCGTCGCCGAACTGCGCCGCGCCCTCATGGCACTTGGCCAGACCAGCGGGCTGGAGGATCTGGTGTTCAGCCTGACCTTCGAGGAGGTCCTCTCCGGCGACTGGTCCGCACCAGCCCGGCTGCGCGATCTGGCCGAGGCGCGCGCCGCCAAGGAAGCCCTGCGCAAGAAATCCGCGCCCACCGATGTCAGCCTCACCCTGCGCGACTGCGAGCTCTTGTCGCTCGGCGCCCAGGCCCAGACGGGCGACGGCACCATGGGCGGCACCTGCGTCGCGGGCAGCGGCAGCGCCACCGCCCGGGTGTTCTGGATGGAGGACGACAGCTGCATCGACCCCGCCGCCTTCGCAGACTTCCAGGACGGCGACATCCTGGTCTGCCGCATGGTCAACCCAGCCTGGCTGCCGTGGGTCCAGCGCTCCGGCGCGGTGCTGTCCGAGGTCGGCGGCTGGCTCAGCCACATGGCCATCGTCGCCCGCGAAAAGGACGTGCTGATGCTGGTCGCCTGCAAGGGCCTCGACAGCCTGAGCCACGGCGAGCGGATCACGGTCAGCGAAGACGGCAGCATCCTGCCGCTGGAGGAGAAAGGCCTCAAGGTGGTGTCCGCCTGATCACGGCAAGTAAACTGAATGCAGAACACCCGCCGCCCGGTGCAGCGGGTGTTTTTGTGCTGAACATCAGGGCCGCGCCCGACCCTGGGTGGGTGCGAATGCGCCCTCCCGGGGGGAGGGTCGGGCGCGGGCCGGGCCTTTAGCCCGTGCCAAAGGGTTTAACTCCAGCTCTTGTGCTCATGGCAAAGATTGCCATATCCTGTTGCGGCGAAAGGAGCCCGCCCATGGCCACCATGAACGTATCCCTGCCGGACCAGATGAAGGACTGGGTCGAGGAACAGGCCCGCACCGGCACCTATGCCAATTCCAGCGACTATGTCCGCGACCTGATCCGCCGCGACCAGGCCCGTGCCACCGCCATTGCCGAGCTGCAGACCGCCATCGACGCAGGCCTGGCCAGCGGCCCGGCAGAGGCGCTGACGGCGCAGGACTTCAAGGCCGCCATGCGCCGCAATGGCTGAGGCACGCTGGCGGATCCGCCCCGCCGCCCGCGCCGATCTCGCCGCCATCTGGCGGTATGGCCTGGAAACCTGGGGCGAGGCGCAGGCGGACGCCTATGCCGACAGCCTGTTTGCCCTGTTCGGCCTGCTGGCGGACTTCCCGGAACTGGCCCGAGAACGCCCGGAATTCACCCCGCCCGTCCGCATCCACCCGTCGAGCGCGCATCTGGTGATCTACCGGCTGGAGCAGGGCCGCCCCGGCATCATCCGCATCCTGCACGCCCGCCAGGACCTGATGGCCTTCCTGTCCGAGTAGGGTGGGCAATCTGCCCGCCATTCCCGGGCCGCGTCAAAACACCCGTTCCACCCTTGCCATTTTCCGCACATCTGCTCTGATGCGGCACATGGACCCGCATCTCGACCCCCGGAAAACCGCCCGGCTGATCCAGCACCTCAAGGACCAGATGGACACCCTGCCGCCCAAGCTGAAAGCGGCGGCGAAATACGTGATCGACAACCCCGGCGACTTCGGCCTCGATACCGTGCGCACCTCGGCCGAGAGGACCGGCATCAGCGCCAACGGCTTTGTCCGCCTTGCCCAGCACCTAGGCTATGACACGTTCGAGGCCTTCCGCGCCCCCTTCCGCGCCGCCCTCACCACCACGCATGAGGCCGACCTCGGCCAGGACTGGCTGGAGCGCATGGGCACCGAAGGCCCCGCCGGCGCGCTGCAAGCCGCTGCCGCCCGCAACCAGCTCAACATCACTTCCCGCTCGCTGCGGCTGATGACGGCCGAACGGACGCAGGCCATCGTGGACACGCTGCTGTCCGCGCGCCGCAGCTATGTCACCGCCACCCGCTCCTCTTACGCGCTGGCCTATTACTTCCACTACGTCGGCCGGATGGCGCTGCCGGGGCTGGAGCTGGTGCCCCGCCACATGGGCGCCGCGCTGGACGATCTTCTGGACATCGGCCCCGGGGACTGCCTGATCGCCGTCACCTTCGCCCCCTACTCCGCCGGCACCATCCAGGCGCTGCGGCTGGCGGGCGAACGCGGCGCATCGGTGATCCTGATTTCCGACAGCGAGGTCATTGCGCCCGGCATCCGCACCGATCACGTGCTGGCGGTGGCCGCCAACTCGCTGCACCCGTTCGGCGCCATCGGCGGCGCAATGGCGGTGCTGGAATGCCTGCTCACCCATCTGATCGACGCCGGCGGCGAGGACGCCCGGCGGCGGATCGAGGCCTATGACGCCCTGCGCCAGGACAGCGGCGCCTATTGGAGCGGCCCGAAACTGCCGCGGGTGGGGGGCTGACCCCCCTGCCCCGCGCCCTCAGACATCCCCGTCAATGAACGGGTTCTGCGCCTCATATTCATCCCGTGTGACCCGCTTGTGATCGCCCTCCAGCCGCACCGCCGCCATCGCCCGGTCGGCATAGATCTCCGACCGCAGCGGCCAGTCCAGCGCCGCGTCAAACAGCCCCGGCATCAGGTCATAGGCAGTGTTTTCCCCGTCCGTGTCCCGCATCCACAGATGCGACCCGCAGGTGCTGCAAAAGGCCCGCTCGGCAAAAGCGGTGGAGTGATAGCGGGTCACCGGCCCCTCAACCGTCACCGCCTCCGCAGCCGCCCCGAAACACAGGAACAGACCGCCGGTCCAGCGCTGGCACATGCGGCAATGGCAGGCGCCGGACCGCGGGTCATGCGCTCCCTCAACTTGGATCTTCACCGCGCCGCACAGGCAGCGGCCTTCCAGAACGTCACTCATCACAGACCTCCTTGCCAATACGCCAAGGCTACAGCAATTCAGGTCTCAAAGGGAGGTTTCGCCCGGGTTAGAGCCGCAAATCCGCCTCTTCCGGCGCCAGCACGTATTTCAGGTCATAGACCAGCGCGCCCTCTGACCCCAAGGCGCGGACCGCTTCTGCCCCCATCTCCCGGAACTCCGAATGCGCGACCGCCAGCACAACCCCGGCATAGGCCCCCTGCCCCGGCTCCGGCACCAGCGAAATCCCGTATTCCTCCTGCGCCTCTGCCGCATCGGCATGGGGATCGAACACATCCACCGCCGCGCCGTATTCCTCAAGGCTGCGCACCACGTCTATCACCCGCGTGTTGCGCAGGTCCGGGCAGTTCTCCTTGAACGTCAGCCCCATCACCAGCACCCGCGCGCCGGCCACCGGCAGGCCGCGCTTCAGCATTGCCTTGACCATCTCGCCGGCCACATAGGCACCCATGCCGTCATTCAGCCGCCGCCCGGCCAGCAGGATCTCCGGATGATAGCCCAGCTGCTCCGCCTTGTGGGTCAGGTAATAGGGGTCCACCCCGATGCAGTGCCCGCCCACCAGACCGGGGCGGAACGGCAGGAAATTCCACTTGGTGCCGGCGGCTTCCAGAACCGCCTGGGTGTCGATCCCCATCCTGTTGAAGATCTTGGCCAGCTCATTCACCAGCGCGATATTGATATCCCGCTGGCTGTTCTCGATCACCTTGGCCGCCTCCGCCACCCGGATGCTCGCGGCCTTGTGGGTGCCCGCCGAGACCACCTCGCGGTACAGCGCATCCACCCGCTCCGCCACCTCGGGCGTCGAGCCGGAGGTGACCTTGACGATATCCTTCAGCCTGCGCGCCTTGTCGCCGGGGTTGATCCGTTCCGGACTGTAGCCGGCAAAGAAGTCCCGGTTGAACGTCAGACCCGAGCGCGCCTCCAGAACCGGCACGCAGTCTTCCTCGGTGGCGCCGGGATAGACGGTGGATTCATAGATCACCAGATCGCCCGGCTTCAGCACCCCGCCGACGATGGCCGAGGCCGACAGCAAGGGGCTCAGGTCCGGCGTGTGATTGGCATCCACCGGGGTCGGCACGGTGACAATGTAAATCGAACACTCCGCAATCTCTGCCGGGTCCGAGGTGAACTTCAGGAACTCCGCCGCCGCCAGGTCCTGCGGCTCCAGCTCGCGGGTGCGGTCCTCGCCCCGGCGCAGCTCGGCGATGCGGCCCGGATCGATGTCAAACCCGATGACCTCCCGGTGCTGCCCGAACGCCGCCGCCAGCGGCAGCCCCACATAGCCAAGGCCAATGACACAGATCCTGTCCTGCACACCGCTCATTCCGGGCTGCTCCTTGTTTCCGCGGGGCTTTCCGGCCAGGCCCCCTGCCCGCCCACATAAGCCCCTGCCGCCCAGGGGTTCAACCGCAGCGGCGCAGTTTCGGCCTCACGCCTCCACAACAATGGCGGAGACTTCGCCATCCACATCGCGGCACGCCGCCAGCAGCCGCGGCATCAGATGAGACATGACGTAATTCGCATGGAACCGGCTTGGCGCCTTCAGCACCAGACGGCCGCCTGCCCTGCCGGACCGCTCCAGCCCCTGCACCCAGGACGCATAATTCGCCGGGTCCTCCGCATGCAGCACTGCCTTGGCCAGGCTCCACTCGCTGCCGTCCGAGACATCCGGTGCAGGCGGCGCCGCCCCGGGCCGCAAGGGCACCACATTGGGTGCAGGCTCGTCCGCGCCTTGCATCCGGTGCTCAAAGTCCGGCCCCACCGCCGCCCAGCGTTCCTGGGTATCCGCCAGCAGCCGCTCCAGGTCGATGCCGTATTCGGTAACCCGCCCGCGCGCGCCCTGGCGTTTCACCACCAGCCAGCCCATGCCGCGCAGCTTGGCCATCTCGCGCTTGACCGTGCGCTCGTCCACATCCCACAGCCGGGCGATTTCGCGCTGCCCGACGGCCAGCTCATCCCGCTGCCAGTTGTAGCGCGCGGTCATCAATGTCATGAAACGCAGCACCAGCTTCTGCGCCGTCTTGCCCTGGCCAAGCGCATAAGCCCCCATCGCCGTGAGGATATCGTATTTCAGCGCGGAGGCGTTGCGCCCCGCAGGCCGTTTGGCAAGCATTGCTGCCCCCGTTTCTCCCTCCCCTGCCTGTCCAGGCCGGGATATGCTGCCTCATATCTTCCCGGGCTGTTTTCCGGGAATTGCGCTGGCCGGTTTCGCTCCGAACTCAACGCTATTCGTTTGTTGTACCCGATTTGCGTCCGGAATTCCGATTCTGTCAAGCGCTGAGGGAAATTGAATTCAACCCCAATCCCTTTTTCGAAAGAAAAATTGGTATCTATGGTATGGGGGGACATGCAGGGTGTCCCCTATTCCGCCAGAAATGTCCCCCAATCTGCTGTGTCCGGGCCCGGGGTGTCCCCCTAAATCTGGCGTTCGGACACCGGAAAAACCCAATGAAACGAATCGCTTGGCGCTGGCCTGCCGAATCGCTCCCGTCCTTATTTCACAGGGCCTTCCGCAGATGTGTCCCCGCGGGGACAGGACGCTGATCCACACCATATTAGCTTTTGCGTTTTTTGCAAATTCGGCGTAAATGAATATTGAGGCTGAATTAGCGTCCGCAGGAAATGGACGCTGCCAAATAAGAACAACGTGCAGATCGAGGAGCAGTGATGTTTACGCACGAAGACCTGTCCAAAATGCAGGCCCAATCTCTCAAGATGCAAAGCTGGATTCGCCAGCAGACCTTCTCCCCCGAAATGGAAAAGACCCTGCGCCGGTTCTCCTCCTGGGAAGTGGCGGAGCTGATCTTCCGCGTCAACCAGTCGACCCTGCGGGGACGGCTGGCGGCTGACCCCTCGCTGCCGCAGGGCCATGTCGAGGAGGAAGGCCGCCAGCGCTGGTATTCGCTGGAGGAGATCAACGAGCTGCGCCGCCGCATCAAGATCAATCGCAAGTCCCTGCTGCCCAAGCGCCCCGCGGGGAAACGCGCCCTGCGGGTGGCAATCTCCAACTTCAAGGGCGGTGCCGGCAAATCCACCGTTGCCCTGCATTTCGCCCATGCCGCGGCGCTGGACGGCTACCGGGTGCTTTGCGTCGACTTCGACCCGCAGGCCACCCTCTCCCACTCCATGGGCCTCAGCGACGTCACCGAGGATTACACCGTCTGGGGCATCATGGCCCGCGACCTGGTGCGCGAGACCGAGCGGATGAACGCGTCCCTGCAGGGCGCCGAGTCCGGCACCGCCCTGCCCCAGCGCCAGCTGCCCGACGCGATCACCGGCATGGGGCTGCAGGACCTGCGGATCAGCGATTTCGTCAAGCCGACCAGCTGGCCGACCATCGACATCATCCCCTCCTGCGCCAACGCGGCGTTCGTGGAATTCGCCTCCGCCCAGTACCGGCACCTGAACCCGGAATGGTCGTTCTTCGCCGCGGTCTCCCGCTACCTCGACCAGCTTCCTTCCGAAGACTACGACCTGATGATCTTCGACTGCCCGCCCGCCATCGGCTACCAGTCGATGAACGCGGTGTTTGCTGCCGACATGCTTTATATCCCCTCCGGCCCCGGCTATTGGGAGTATGACTCCACCACCTCCTTCATCGGCCAGCTGTCCGAGGCGCTTGAGGATCTCTCCGCATTTAACGGCGTTGTCCCCGCGGGGACATTTGCACTGCCCAAGGTATTCCAGGACGTCCGCTTCCTCCTCACCCGTTACGAATCCGGTAACGATTTGCACCGTGCGATGCGTTCGGCATTCATGAAGGTGTTTGAGGGTAGAATGACCGAGCACCCGATCGAGATGACCCGCGCGGTCGAACAGTCGGGGCGGTTCCTGAGTTCCATCTACGAAATCGACTACCGGGATATGACACGCGAAACCTGGCGGCGCGCACGGGGGTCGTTTGACCAGGCCTATGACGAATTCAAGGCCTACGCGCTGGAAGCCTGGGAGAAACTGGAGGATGAGGCATGAGCAAGCGCAGAGTCTTCGACATCGACTTCACGCCCGACACCGGCAATGTCCCCGCGGGGACAGCACCGGAAAAGCCGGCCGGGAAACCGGCTGAGACCCGCCGCGGCCCGATGGCCACCGCGATTTCCGAGAACGCCGATGCATTGCGCAACCGGGCGGAGGTCGAGCAGAAAATCCGCGACGAAAACGACCGGCTGGCGCGGGAATTCGTGCGGCTGAAGAAGCTGGGCCTGGTGGTCGACCGGATCCCGCTCGGCAAGATCCGCATGGACAAGCTGATCCGCGACCGCAGCGACAAGCGCGACCCGGAGCTGGACGAGCTGAAGGAATCGATCAAGTCGGTGGGCCTGTCCAACCCGATCCGGGTGGAGGAACGCGGCGACGGCACCTATGAGCTGATCCAGGGCTACCGCCGGATGCGGGCCTATTTCTCGCTGCTCAGCGAAACCGGCGACGAGAGCTATGCGCATATCCCCGCGGGTTTGGTGGCCAAGGGCGACAGCCTGCAGGACCTCTACCGCCGGATGGTGGACGAGAACCTGGTGCGCCGTGACATCTCCTTTGCCGAGATGGCCCAGCTGGCGCTGCGCTATGCTGAGGACACCCAGACCGGGGCCGAGACCATCGAGGATGCGGTGAATGATCTCTATGCCTCCGCCGGGCGGCAAAAGCGGATCTATATCCGCCATTTCGCCCAGGTGCTGAGGGCGGTGGGCGACGCGCTGAAATTCCCGGAAGCGATCCCGCGGGCGCTGGGTCTGGACCTGAAGAAACGGCTGGAAGCGGATGCGATGAACGCCCAGGTGCTGCGCGATGCGCTGGCGCGGGTGCGGCCGGAAACCGAAGAGGCCGAGCTGGAGGTGCTGCGCAGCTTTGCCGAAGGCAAGCGCAAGAACGCGCCACGCTCCGCCGCCACGCCGCGTCCCGGTGTGGCCAAGACCACATTGCGCTGCACTGTCCCCGCGGGGACAGTCCGCTGCCAGGCGCGTGACGGCAAGATCGAGATGGCGATGGAACGCGACTTTTCGGAGATCGACCGGCACAAGCTGGAGGACGCCATCTCCGCCTTTTTTGCGGCCTTGGAAGACCAGGACTGACCTGCTGTCCCCGCGGGGACAGTCCGCTGCCAGGCGCGTGACGGCAAGATCGAGATGGCGATGGAACGCGACTTTTCGGAGATCGACCGGCACAAGCTGGAGGACGCCATCTCCGCCTTTTTTGCGGCCTTGGAAGACCAGGACTGACCTGCTGTCCCCGCGGGGACAGTTGCTAAAAACAGCGATGGCCCGGCAGAAATGCCGGGCTTTTTTATGTCTGATCCGCGTGTTTGAGCCTGTTTTGCGGCGCTGTCCCCGCGGGGACACCTCGGCGGCTTCCAGTGATGGCGGGCGTAATCTGCAAGCGAGAAGGCTGGGCGGCCCCGATGCGGCGAGTGATCTGCCGGCCGTGGCACGCCGCTGCTTGACCTGTCCCCGCGGGGACAGCGCGGCGAAACACATCGGGCAGATGCTGATTGCGGGTTCCCTGCAGCAAGCAATCTCCGCACCGTCGGATGGCTTTCGGGCCGCAGTGCCGGCACGCACCAGCCGCCGATTTCCCGTCTTGTCCCCGCGGGGACAGATGCGTGGTTGCCGCTGGCAAACCGCAATTTTGCGTTGGCAGCAGAGGTGTCCCCGCGGGGACAGAACCTGAAAACGGCTGCTCATTTAGCCCGCGGACAGCACTTGCAAGTGCATATCCCGGTCAAAAGCATCGGTGTCCCCGTGGGGGCAACCGGGTCAAACGCACGACGGCAGCGGGCAGAATTCCTGCCTGTCCCCGCGGGGACAGAACTCCGGCCATTGGCTCCGGAAGGGCGCAATCACCAGTGCAGCACTTGCCGCCAGTTCTGTAGGGTGGGCAATCTGCCCACCGCACAACGCCTGCAACCCGGCGTGTCCCCGCGGGGACAAGTGGACAGAACGGGCAGGGCAGGGGCGAAAATTTTGACTGTCCCCGCGGGGACAGGGAGCGGCCACCGGCTGCGATGGGCGGAACCGTGGCCTCCCGCTGCGCTTGGGCGGCGATTCCGCAGCGGAAAATTTGACTGCCAAGCAGCGCCCCGAAAGCCAATGTGTCCCCGCGGGGACAACCGCTTGAAACCGGCCGGGGATGTTCAAAACATCTGTCTGTCCCCGCGGGGACAGAATGCAAAAACACCTGCAAGAGTGGTGCGGTTTGAAGCAAAAGACCCGGCGCGGGGCCGGGTCCTGGTTCGATCTATAAAGCTGTCCCCGCGGGGACAGCAGGAGCTTATCCGGGGATCAGGAGGCGGTCAGTTCAGCACCTTGAACTCGATCCGCCTGTTCTTGGCCCGGTTTTGCGCGGTGTTGTTGGGCACCAGCGGCGTGGTCTCGCCATAGCCGACGGCCACCAGCCGCTCTGCCGGGATGCCCATCTGCTGCAGATAGCTGTTGACCGCCGCCGCGCGCTTCTCGCTCAATGCCATGTTCCAGGCCGCCTTGCCCTGGCTGTCGGTATGGCCGCCGACCTCGACAATCATGCCGGGGCAGCGGCGGATGATGTCCGACAGGCTCTCGAGGAAGCCGCGGGAGCTGGTGTCCAGCCGGGCGGTGGAGGGGGCGAAGTTGACGCTGCGGCTGCGCGACAGGATCTCGAACCGGCCGGTGCAGGCCTCGCGGCTGAAATCGCCGCTGGCCTCCAGCGCCGCAGAGGCGCCTGCGGTCACTGTCCCCGCCGGGACAGAAGCGGTGCCGGGGGCGGTGCGGTCAAACAGCAGATCCAGGCTCACCAGGCCCACGGGGGTGATGGTGACGCCCGCCGCTTCCTCCAGCTTCTCGCGGCCGGGGTTCAGCGCAAAATCCTCCAGCTTGAGAATGACCGGCTGCACGGTGGCCACGGCGACCCGGTCCTTGCCCAGCAGTGTTACCGCTACCGGCGCGGTCAGCCGGGCCTCGACCCCATGCAGCGACAGGGTGACCGGCAGCTCGATCTGCTTACGCTGCACTGCAGCGAGATCGGCGATCTGATCCGGATCGATGCGGGCGGTGATGGTGGCCTCGGGGTAGGTGAAGGTTTCAAAGAACAGGAACCGCATCCGCACGTTGCGCAGGTCGATGGAGGTGTCGACGGAATCCAGCGCGATATGGATTTTGGCGTCGCCCTGTTCGGAGATGCTGCCGGAGAAGGCGGCAAAGCGGCTCGATTCCGCAATGCTGCCTTTTTTAATCGATATAAAGCGGATGGCGGAGGATTCGGCATCCAGCTGCCAGCCGTGCTCAAACGGGCCGGAGGCCATGGCCGGGCGGAGGAGTAGCAGGAAAACTGTTAATATTGAAAGGGTTAATCGGAGCATGCGCGATCCATTCGGGTTGTCGGACGTGAATTCCCGGCCCGCGGGCAGGGATGGAAGATACCCCTCCAGTCTAACAGCAGGGTTGCTGCCGGGTGCAAGGGACGCGATAGTTTGGTAACGAAATACCCTTAATAATTGGGAAGCTGCTGCCGGTGACGGATGCCGGGGCAAGGAAGTGGAGCAGGTGCGTGCGAATTTTCGGGATGTGGATCCGGCTGGCTGTGCTGGCCGCCGCGGTGCTGGGCCTGGCCCGGGCCGCCTGGGCGGAGGAGCGGCTGGCGCTGGTGATCGGCAATTCGGCCTATGGGTCGGTGCAGCCGCTCGACAACCCGGGGCGGGACGCCCGGCTGATGGCCGAGACGCTGGAGCGGCTGGGCTTTGACGTCACCCTGGCGGTGGATGCGCGGCAGATCGAGATGAAACGCGCCATCGGCCGGTTCGGCCGCAAGCTGCGCGGGGCAGGGGAGGACGCCACGGGTCTGTTCTACTATGCCGGCCACGGGGTGCAGAGCTTTGGCAGCAACTACCTGCTGCCGGTCGATGTGGCGCTGGCGGATGCCGCGGATCTCGACCTGATGGCGGTGGAGGCGCAGTCGGTTCTGCGCCAGATGGCCTCTGCCCGCAACCGCACCAATATCGTGATCCTGGATGCCTGCCGCAACAACCCGTTTGAGGCGGTTGCCGATCTGAACGAAAGCGGCCTGGCGGAGATGAAGGCGCCGACCGGGACCTTCCTGGCCTATGCCACCGCGCCGGGCGATGTGGCGCTGGACGGGGAGGGGGAGAACAGCCCTTTCACCGAGGCGCTGGCGCGCGAAATCGTGGTGCCGGGGGCGCCGGTGGAGCAGGTGTTCAAACAGGTGCGCCGGGCGGTGCTGGAGCAGAGCGGCGGCAGCCAGACGCCCTGGGACACGTCTTCGCTGGTCAGTGACTTCACCTTTGCCGCGGCAGAGCCGGAGGCGGTGATGAGCGCCGCGGAGATCGAGGAGGCGCAGATCTGGCGCTCGGTCGAGGCATCGCGCGATGCGATGCAGATCATGCTGTTCCTGCGCGGCTATGGCGACGGCAAATATGCCGATGAGGCCCGCGCGCTGCTGGCCAGCCTGATGGAAGAGGAACTGCACGGCGGTACCGGTGCTGCGGTTGCGGCTGCTCCGGAGGAGCCTGCACCTGCAGCCGCCCCGGCGGCAGCACCGGATGCCGAGACGGCGATGTACCAGGCCGCACAGGGCGATGGCAGCAAGGCCGCCTATGAGGCCTATCTGATGGCTTACCCGGAGGGCCGGTTTGCGGAAATGGCAGCCGCTGAGATTGCGGCTCTGGCGGCCGGGACAGGCCAGGACCCGCAGGCAGGCGTGGAGACGCCCCCCGCGGCGGCTGAGCCCGCGCCGGAAGCCGTGAAGCTGGCGGAAAGCGGGCCGATCACCTATGCCAGTCCGCTGGACACCGATGCGGCGGCGATTTCCGGCCTGACTCTGGCCGAGGCAGTGACCCGGTCGCCCTCGTTTCCGCCGGTCGAAGGGCTGCCGGAGAGCTATTGGAAGGACCAGTCCTGCAGCGCCTGCCACCAATGGACGCGGGAGCGGCTGTGCACCCAAGGCAATACCTATCTGAGCCTCAACATGCAGCGCTCGCTGGGCAAGCAGCACCCCTTTGGCGGCGCGCTGAAACAGGCGCTGAAGAGCTGGGCCGCGGGCGGCTGCCAGTAGCGGTCAGCGCGCTTGCCGGAGTAGGGCAGGGGAATGCGCCCGCGCAAGCAGGCGCAGCGCAGTGCTGCACACGGCGGTTTTCCCGGTGAGTGGCAGCTATTGGCCTTGGGGCGCGGGGGGCCGCTTGCGGGCTGTTTGCGCCGGAGCATTTCAGAGGGCGGATTGGCGGGGCTGAATGGCCTGAGGCAGGGAGGTTACTGCTGTCCGGGTGTTTGTGCCTATACTGATGGCATACGTACTTTGACTGGTAGGCCTCCCATGAGTTTTCTTTGTAAAAAGTCTCGCCGTTTCAGCGCTGTTTTCGGATCCTTGTGCCTGTCCTGCGCCCTAGCCCTTCCCGTGCAGGCGGCACGGGACAGGTTCGATCCGTCGGAGCCTTGCGAAACCGTCCTGGTTTACGAGGATGTGGTCGACAAGGTTCTCGTAGGGGCCTGGGTCTCAGGCTACTTGGCCAAGGCCGAGGGGCGGCTCAGGGTCATGGGGCCGGATGAATTGGGGAATATTCTCAAGGTGCTGCAGAATTTGTGCAGCAGCAATCCGGGCGCGCGGTTCAGTGCCCTGGCTGAGCAGATCGCGCAAAAGGCGGCGGCAACTCCGCGGTCACAGGCATCAGTGGCGGGGCGGCAGCTGCTCCGGCGCTTTTTCGAAGCCGGAGCCGATCATGCGGCGCTGACCGCCAGCCTGAAACCGGCTCCCGGCGATGTGCGCGCGGTTTATTCCGAGCCGCTGGCGAGCCGGCTGATTGCCTCATACGAACAGCTGTTCCAGCCCGGGGCGGCGATCCGGCCGAAACCGGAGCATGAGGACCTGATCACCATTTTCACCACCACGGGTGAACTGCGGTCCGGAGCATCTGTGCTGGGCGAGTTTCCCGGCGGCTACAAAAAGGTATTGCCGCATTTCATTGCTGATGTGCCTATCGGGCGGTTCAAGTTCGTCAAGCCAGGGGAGTCCCGGGGCTTGGCTTTCGACGGCCTGATTTTCGTCAACGGGCGCTGGGTGCTAATGCCGAAACCCTGGCGCGGGCTGGAGTGAGCTGACCCAGCACACAACGGTGCTCCGGCTTGCTGGGGCGAGGGTCACGGCGCGTGGGTGGTGATCAGGAAGTAGACCCATTCACCTTTGAAATCAGGGTGTTCGGCGCGGGCCTCGGCCACTTGGGTGCGCAGGAAATCGAGGTAGGGCTCTGCGGGCTCGCTGAGCGGGCGGGTGCCGTCATACAGCGGGTGCGAGGCGGCGAAGGCGACGGCGATTTCCTGGCCGTAGGGCGGGCCGACGGAGATTTGCAGGCCCGGGTCTCCGGCCTCCTTGGCGCCGACGCGCAAGGCGCTTTTGGGGGCGGCCTCCGTCAGCGGCACCAGTTCGTTCGGGCTGAGGTGCAGGACCGCGCCGCCGGCGTCGAAATAGTCGACATAGACGTAAGCCGGGTAGTCCGGCGCGGTGAGGTCGAAGAACAGCCGATCGCCGCCGGAATAGTCGAGCACCCGGGCGTGGGCGTCTGCCCCGACCAGCAGCGGGTTGGTGATCTGGTCGGTGCTTTGCGGCAGGCCGACGCTGGAGATCCCGGCCAGCGCGCCGCATTGCGGGCGGGGCAGCAGGCGCATCTGGTCGGAGACGGTGATATCGGCGCCCATCTGCGCTTGCAGCGCCGCCAGGACCGGGCTGCGCAACCCGTCTTCGGGCAGGTGGCCGCGGACCTCCAGCGTGGCGGTTTCGGGGACAAAGGCGACCTGCAGGCGGGAGCAGGGGACGGCGGCGAGGATGCCGGAAACGCCGTCACGCAACGGATCGCCCTCGGCCACGGCATCGCCGGGTTGCATGAAGCTTTGGAACGCGGCGAGGGAGACCGGGTCGATGTCGCCGCTGCCGCCCTGGAACGCCAGCGCGGCCTTGATGCGGGGGGCGTCCGGGAGGACGGATGGCGTTTGGCGGGAGGGCGGAATGGTATTCGCCAGCGGTGCGGAAACAGGCTGCGCCTCGGCACTCGGCTGGCTGGCGGGAGCGGTCTGCGGCAGGGTTGCCGCGTTGGGCCGGGCTGTTGCGGCGGCGGTCAGCGGAGCGGCTGTGTTTGCCAGCGCGATGGCGGGTTCCTGCGCGGCGGCCAGCAGAACCGGGGCAGCGGTGGCGGCGGTGGCCGGTTGCACCGCGGCTGCTGCCGGGGCCGCCTGCTGCAAGGCGGCTTGGGCCGGGGCAGCCTGGGCTGACTGCGGCTCAGCCACTTGGGCCGACTGTGCCGCCGGGCGGACGCCGGGCAGGCGGGCGGCGGGCGCGGAGGCGCTGGCAAGTTTGTTAGAGGGGGCGTGGGCAGGAGCGGCCGCAGGGGCCCGGGCGGCAGCGGGGGCAAGGCTGGCTGCTGGCGGGGCGGCGGAGGCGAGGCGGTCTGCTGCGGGTGTCTTTGGCTGGGCCCTGGATAGCGGGATGCTGCCTGCGGCGAGGCCTTGGCTTTGTGCCTGGGACTCAGGGGCTTGCTCGCCTTCCGGTGTCTGCGGAACGGCCTCGGACCGCGGGATGCGGTGGGCTTGCAGGTTGAGGTTGCTTTGCGGGGTGGGCTGCTGCGGCAGCGGATCGGGGGTGAGCGAGATCAGCAGCGCGGCGGCGCCGCCGGCGTGGACCAGGGCGGAGGCTGCGAGCCCCAGCGCCCATATGGCCGGGGCGCGCATCACCCGTCCGTTTCCGGGGTGACCACCAGCACCACGTCCCGGAATCCCAGCGCCTCGCCCGCGGCGACCAGCGGCAGCACGTTGCGCAGCTCAGCCGCGCGGTGGGCGTTGATGCGCAGGCGCAGCTCCGGGTCTTCTGCCAGCAGGGCTGAGAGGGCAGGGGAGAGGGTCTCGCGGGTGAATTCCTCGCCGTCCAGTGCCAGGGCGCCCTGGGCGGAGATGGCCAGGGTGATGCCGCCCGAGGGCATGTCGCGGCCGGTGACGGCGGTGGCGGGGCGGACATCGAAGGGGGCGGTCGCGTCCATCCGGCCAATCAGCATGAAGAACACCAGCAGGAAAAACACCACGTCGATCAGGGCGATGATGGTTTCCGTGTGCGGATTGCGGGCCGGGCGGTTGAGCCTCATTGGGACGCCTCCAGCCGCAGGACGCGCAGGCGGGTGACGCCGGCCAGCGCGGCGCTGTCCATCACGGTGATCAGCGCCTGGGTCTGGGCGGCGCCGGAAGGGAGGATCACCACCTGGGTGAGCGGTTCCTCGGCGACGGCAGAGGCGAGGGTGGCGCGGAGGGTGTCCTGATCCAGTCCGGTGCCGCGCAGCACGGGCACGCCGTCGGCGCCGAGGCGGATCATCAGGGTGCCTGCCGGGCCTTGGGGGCTGGCGGCAGTGGCCTCAGACGGTTTCACCGCCGGGATCATGTCGAGGTTCAGATAGGTGGAGGTCACCATGAAGAACACCAGCAGGATCAGCATCACGTCGATCATCGGCACCAGCGAGATCAGGGCGCGGGGCCGGGAGGGGCGGTTGATCGTCATGGCAGATCCCCTCCGTGTCAGCGCGACCCGTCTATCAGCAGCAGGCGGCCGGCGGCGTTTTCGATGGCCTGGGCGGCGGCGTCGATGCGGGACGCAAACAGGCCGGCGGCGACGGCGGCGGGGATGGCGACCATGAGGCCCGCGGCGGTGGTCAGCAGCGCTTGCCAGATGCCGCCCGCCAGAACCGAGGCATTGGCGGCGCCTTGCGCCAGCTCCAGCTCCTGAAAGGACTGGATCATGCCCAGGACGGTGCCGAGCAAGCCAAGGAGCGGGGCGACCATGGCGATCAGCTCCAGCAGGCGGATGAAGGAATTCATGCGGCTGACTTCCTCATTGCCGCGGCGCTGCAGTTCGTCCTGCAGCAGCGGGCCGCGCAGACCCTCCTGCAGGGACTGCATGGCATAGGCCATCACCCGGCCGGCGGGGGATTTGTCCGTCTCGATGCTTTGCTGAGCACGTTTGCGGTCGCCTTCCTTCCACAGGCCCAGGGCCTGCTCGCGGGCCTCGCCGCCGGAGCGCACCGGCCAGAGCTGGATCAGCTTGACCGCGATCACGGTGATCGACAGCAGCGACATCAGCGCCAGAAGCGCAATCACCGGGCCGCCGGTGCCGAGCATTTCCCAGGTGCCGCTCATGGCTTATTTCACCAGCGGCGCGGCGGCGCGGGAGCCGAGCTCGAGGATCGGGAAACAGTCCATCTGCTCCTCGTTCTGGGGCTGGCAGGAGGTGATGTCGTGCAGCAGGATCTCGGAGATGTTGCCGCAGGCGATTTCCGGGATTTCAAAGAGTTTCAGGGTGGTGCGCTGCACCGGCAGCGGGGCGGCGTCGATCGACAGCAGCCGGTCGATCACCCCCTGGCCGTCGAGGATGGCGAGCGACATTTCAAAGCCTTCGAAGCTTTTGCCGGTCTGGTTGCGGAACAGGAAGAAGGCGCGGCAGCCGCCGCCCTCGATTTCTTCGGTCTTGTTCAGCTCGACCCGCAACGGGCCTGTTTCAGCCGCGGCGGCGAGCGGCAGGCAGACCAGGGCGAGGGCAGTCAGCAGGCGGTTCAAGGGCATCACTGTCTCCGGGTTCCGGTTATCGTTGGCCAGCCCGCGGCACGCGGATTGGTTCCTTGGGTCGGACCAATTCGGTCAGACCAGTGCGGTCAGCGCCTTTTCGATGCGGTCCATGGCATCGCGGGCGGAGTCGAGGTCGCGGCGTTTCAGGTGGCGCGCGGCGACATGCAGGGCGCGGCCCAGCCGGTCGCGGACCTTGCCGGGCGCGCGGGCGACATTGGCCTGCAGCGACTGGGCGCGCTTGACCTGGGCGCCGAGCGAGCGCTGGTCCATCTCGCGCTGGCCGCGCTTCATCGCCTTGCCCTCGTCCTCGCGGTCCTTGCCGATGCGGGCGATGGCGCGTTCGATCACCACGATCATCGTCTCCGCCTCCTGCAGGCGGCCCTTGTTGATCAGGCTGACGGATTTTGCCAATGCGCGCTTGAGCTTCAGCTCCAGCGGCCCGGGCGCCAGGCCGATGCGCGGCTGGATGCGCTTGAGGCGGCGTTTCAGCGGCGCGACCGCTTTGGGGTCGATGCCGGAAGCGGAGATGTCGGAGGCGTCTTCCTCTGTCACCTGGCCTTCGGGGGCTTCGGGTTTGAGGCTGTCCAGGAGGTTGCCGCCGTCGTCGTAGAACAGCACGTTTACCTTGGCCGGGTTGCGCTTGAGGAATTTCTTGAGTTCGGTGACCATGCGCTGCGGCGCGCTTTCGCAGATCATCTCCATATCGCCGGAGCGCACGACATAGGTGCCCCAGGCCATGGGCGGGCCGCCGCCTTCCTTTTTCATCGGGGTTTTCAGGGTTTCCGGTTTCTTGCCCGGCTGGATCATCAGGAGCGGGTCCTTGCTCTGGTCCAGGCAGAAGGCGAAGCTCATCCGCTTCTTGGCGCCTTCGCGGACCATCGCTTTGACTTCCTTGCCGGAAATGCGCTCAATACTCATTATTCACCCGCCGCAAAAAGCTATGAAAACATTTGACTTTAGGATGCCGATAAGGCTCACTTGGGGTCAAGTTTTAGTTTGAGATTAGGGCATCCTTAACCGCCAGTTCTGAAAAGGGTGGGGGGATGTTTGACGTTACGTTAATAGTGTCCGCAAAACCGGAAGAACAAGCGGGGGGGCAATTAGATGGATCCGGCAGTATTACTGCAGTCCAAAGGGGACGATGCGCCCAGCGGCGAGAACCTCGAATACGATCCAGCCTTCACCGAGATGGAGCTGGCTGCGCAGCCCGGGGAAGAATCCGTTGTGGGCAACGAAACCATCGAGGCCACGGATCCGGATTACCGCGAAGTTCAGAAGAAGGCGCTGGAAGTGCTGGAGCGCAGCCACGACCTGCGCGCGGCGGTGTTCCTGGGCGATGCGCTGCTGCATTCCGAGGGGCTGACCGGGTTTGCCGATGTCACCACCTATATCCGCGGCTGCCTGGAGGAGTTCTGGGAGACCTGCCATCCGGAGCTGGACGAGGATGACGGCGACCCGACGATGCGGATCAACGCGGTGCAGGACCTGTGCGGCCAGCCGGACGGCATGGCGGGGGCGTCGCCGCTCTACCGCTCGCTGCGGCGGGCGCCTCTGACCGAAAGCCGCGGCTTCGGCCGGTTCTCCCTGCGCGAGATCGAGGTTGCCGAAGGGGTGATGACCGCGCCGGCGGACATGGAGCACATTCCGGACACCGCCACCATCGGCGCCGCCTTCCAGGACAGCGATGAGGAGATCATCGCCGAGCGGCTGGCGGCCATCGAGACGGCGGAGGAGAACGTCCGGGCGATCTCGGCGGTGTTCGATGAGCAGACGCCGGGGCAGGGGCCGGACCTGAGCGCGCTGATCAAGCTGCTGCAGCAGGTCGCCAAGCGCATCCGCGACTATGGCAACGTGAGTGCCGGCGGCGGGGCCGCCGAAGAGGACGCTGCCGATGACGGCGCGGCGGAAGAGGCCGGAGCGGCCGCCGCCCCGGTTGCAGCAGGCGGACGGGCAGCGCCGGGGGCGATCAATTCGCCCGCGGATGTGTCCAACGCGCTGGACCGGATCATCGGCTATTACCGGCGGGCAGAACCGTCGAGCCCGCTGCCGATCCTGCTGGAGCGGGCCAAACGGCTGGTGGGGGCCGACTTCCTCACCATCATGAACGACATGGCGCCGCAGGGGGTGGACAACGTCAACCTCATTGGCGGCATCGAAGACGACGACGACTGACGGACACGGGCGTTTCTGCGGCGGACCCCCGCTGCAGCGCCCGTGACAGCAAGACGAGTAAGGAGACCTAGATGGCCGGAAGTTCACAGAAATTCATTGCACGCAACCGGGCCCCTCGGGTCCAGATCGAATATGACGTGGAGCTGTATGGCGCCGAGAAGAAGGTGCAGCTGCCGTTTGTGATGGGCGTGATGAGCGACCTGGTGGGCAAATCCGAAGTGGAGCAGCCCGCCGTCGCCGACCGCAAGTTCCTGGAAATCGACGTGGACAACTTCGATGACCGGATGAAGTCGATGGCGCCGCGTGCCGCCTTTACCGTGCCCAACACGCTGACCGGCGAGGGCAACCTGGCGGTCGACATCACCTTCGAGAGCATGGACGATTTCAAGCCCGCCGCGATCGCCGCCAAGGTGGAGCCGCTGCGCGAGCTGCTGGAAGCCCGCACCCAGCTGTCGAACCTGATGACCTACATGGACGGCAAGACCGGCGCCGAGGACCTGATCTCCAAGATCATACAGGATCCGAGCCTGCTGAAAACCCTGGCCGCGCAGCCGAAGCCCGGCGGCGACGCCGACAGCGAAGAATAATAGGGGAGGACAAAGATGGCTGAAGAAGAACTCCAGGCGGAAGCCGCTGCCGGTGAAGCCGCCTTTGGCTCTGCCGAATTCGCCAACCTGCTGCAGAAGGAATTCCGCCCCAAGTCGGACCAGGCCAAGACCGCTGTCGAAAGCGCGGTCAAGACCCTGGCCGAACAGGCGCTGGCAAACTCTGCGCTGATTTCCGATGACGCGCTGCGCTCGATCGAGAGCATCGTGGCGGAGATCGACAAGAAGCTGACCGAGCAGGTGAACCTGATCCTGCACAACGAGGAATTCCAGCAGCTGGAAAGCGCCTGGCGCGGCCTGCACTATCTGGTCAACAACACCGAGACCGATGAGCAGCTGAAGATCCGGGTGATGCCGATCACCAAGAAGGAAATGTCGAAGACCCTGAAGAAATTCAAGGGGACGGCCTGGGATCAGTCGCCGCTGTTCAAGAAGATCTACACCGAAGAATTCAGCCAGCTGGGCGGCGAGCCCTATGGCTCTTTGGTGGTGGACTACCATTTCGACCATTCGCCGCCGGACATCGAGCTGCTGGGCGAGCTGTCCAAGATCGCCGCGGCCGCGCATGCGCCGCTGATCGCCGGCGCCAAGCCGACGCTGTTCCAGATGGACAGCTGGGCGGAACTGTCGAACCCGCGTGATCTGACTAAGATCTTCCAGACCCCGGAATATGCCGCCTGGCGGTCGCTGCGTGACAGCGAAGACGCCAAATATGTCGGCCTGGCGATGCCGCGCTTCCTGGGCCGCTTGCCCTATGGCTCCAAGACCGACCCGGTGGAGGAGTTTGCCTTTGAGGAAGACACCGCAGGCGCGACCAGCGACAAGTACGGCTGGGTCAATGCGGCCTATGGCATGGCGGTGAACATCACCCGTTCGTTCAAGATGTACGGCTGGTGCTCGCGCATCCGCGGGGTGGAAAGCGGCGGCACGCTGGAGAACCTGCCCTCGCACACCTTCCCGACCACCGATGGCGGCGTCGATCAGAAATGCCCGACCGAGATTGCCATCGACGACCGGCGCGAGGCGGAGCTGGCGAAGAACGGCATGATGCCGCTGATCCACCGCAAGAACACCGATGTTGCGACCTTCATGGGGGCGCAGTCGCTGCACAAGCCGGCCGAATATGACGATCCGGACGCCACCGCCAACGCCAACCTGGGCGCGCGGCTGCCGTATCTGTTCGCCACATGCCGGTTCGCGCACTATCTGAAGTGCATGGTGCGGGACAAGGTCGGCTCGTTCAAAAGCCGCCAGGACATGGAATCCTGGCTGCAGGACTGGATCAACAACTATGTTGACTTCAACGCGGATATCTCCTCGGAGAACGAGAAGGCGCGCAAGCCTCTGGCCGCAGCCGAAGTGGTTGTGGAAGAGGTCGAGGGCAACCCGGGGTATTACACCTCGAAATTCTTCCTGCGCCCGCATTACCAGCTCGAGGGGCTTTCCGTCTCGCTGCGGCTGGTATCGAAACTGCCCTCGGAAAAAGGAGGCTGATTTTCCACTCCCCAGCCTCAAACACTCATAGTGCAGTAGAGTTCTTAATTTTTGAAAGGATAGCAAAATGGCTGCAAATATGTTCGTACAGATCTCGGACATCACCGGTGATGCAACCGAGGAGAACCACAAGAAGTGGATCGTCGTCCAGTCTGCCAGCTGGAACGTTGAGCGCGCTGTCGAGATGACCGACCTGGGCTCGACCCAGCGGATGCACGCAAACTCGAACTTCGGCAAGATCGAGCTGACCTCGCAGATGGGCAAGGCCTCGAACGACCTGGCGCTGTCGGTGGCAAACGGCACCGTGCGTCCGGAAATCATCATGCACTGGTGCCGCTCGGGCGACAGCGCCAGCCAGGGCCTGCTGGTCTACTCGATCTGGAAAATGAAGGACGTGGTTGTCGACAGCTACTCGATCTCGGCAAGCGAGGACGGTATTCCGGAAGAAACCTGGTCGCTGGCCTATGCCTCGATCGAGCACGAGTACAAGTCGACCGATCAGAAGACCGGTAAACTCACCACTGAAGGCACCTTCAAGTGGAACGTGCAGACCGGCAAGGTCGAGTAAGACTTTTGGCTGGCCCCGGGCGTATTTGCGCCCGGGGTCCGTTTTTTCTGAAGCATTTGCAGCATCCAGTCCTAGTTGCGGAGTAGAGCCCCATGACACCCGAAGAGCATCTGAAGGCCGGTGATCCCAGGGCGGCGCTGGAGGCGCTGCAGCAGAAAATCAGGGCGGACGCGAGCAACGCCAAGCTGCGGGTCTTCCTGTTTCAGCTGCTCTGTGTGCTGGGCGACTGGACCCGGGCGATTGCCCAGCTGAAGGCGGCGGCGGGGCTGGATGAAGGCGCCACGGTGATGGCGCAGGCCTACCGCGAGGCGATCATCTGCGAGGTCTACCGCGAGAAGGTCTTTGCCGGTGAGAAATCGCCGCTGATCCTGGGCGAGCCGGAGGAATGGCTGGCGCATCTGATCGAGGCGCAGAAACTGCTGGCGCAGGGCAATCCCAAGGAAGCTGCGGAACTGCGCGCCAAGGCTTTTGAGGCGGCGCCGGCCAGCCCGGGCGAGATCAACGGCAAGCGGTTCGAATGGATTGCCGATGCCGACATGCGGCTGGGGCCGGTGCTGGAGACCATCGTCAACGGCAAATACTACTGGCTGCCGTTTACGCAGATCGTCTCGTTCGAGGCGGAGGAGCCGAGCGACCTGCGCGATGCGGTCTGGACCGCCGGCACGCTGACGCTGGCGGGCGGCGGCGCGGTGGCGGCGATGATCCCGACCCGTTACCCGGGGTCTGAGAAGGCCGACGGGCTGTCGATGCTGGCGCGCGCCACCGTGTGGGAGGATGCCGGCGAGGAAACCTATACCGGTCTGGGACAGCGGCTGCTGACGATCGGGGAAGAGGACATTGCCATCATGGATGTGCGCACACTCCGGATGGATGGGCATGACGTAGAAAATGGCTGACAAGACACTGGCCGAGCGCCTGCAGCCCTCGCTGCTGGACCGGCTGACCGACAATGCACCTGGCGATCTGAAGGAAACCCGCGAGAGCCGGGTGATCGATCTTGTGCGGCTGCGGGAAATCATTCAGCGCGATCTGTCTTGGCTGCTGAACACCCAGAATGTGGAAAGCCATTTCGATGCGGAGAAATACCCGTCGGTGTCGGCCTCGGTGCTGAACTACGGGCTGGTGGAAGTGGCGGGCGAAGCCTCGACCACCGAGAAGGCGGAGGCGATCCGCCGGTCGATCAAGCAGGCGATAGCTACCTATGAGCCGCGGATCATCGACGGTTCGGTCGATGTGCGGCTGCAGGAGGGGACGGATGCCACCGAGATGACCGTCGGCCTGGAAATCCGCGCCGACATGTGGGCGCAGCCGATGCCGCTGGAGCTGTACCTGCGCAGCAAGGTCGACCTGACCACCGGCGAAGTGGAAATGGAAAGGGCGCTGTGAGATGGATACACGGCTGCTGACCCATTACGAGAACGAGCTGAACTATCTGCGCGACATGGGCGCGGAGTTCGCCGCCGCCTATCCCAAGATCGCCGCGCGGCTGGGGATGGAAGGGGTTGAGGTTCTTGACCCTTACGTGGAGCGGCTGCTGGAGGGCGCCGCCTTTCTGACCGCGCGGGTGCAGCTGGAGCTGGAGCTGCAGTATCCGAACTTCACCTCGAACCTGCTGGAGATCATCTATCCGCATTACCTGGCGCCGACGCCGTCGATGATGATTGCGGCGTTTGAGCCGGATGCGGCGAACTCGGCGGTGAAAAGCGGCTATGTGCTGCCGCGCGGCTCTACCTTGAGGTCGCGGCTGACCGAGGGGGAGCAGACGCCCTGCGAGTTCCGCACCGCCGCCGATCTGACGATGTGGCCGATCGAGATCACCGAGGCGCAGTATATCGACGGGCGCGGCGAGCTGGTCGCGGCGGGTGTGGCCACCGGCTATGACGCGCGGGCGGGCATCCGGCTGCGCATCAAGCGGATCGACGGCGACCCGATCAGAAAATTGCAGATGGACAGGCTGTCGCTGTACCTGTCCGGCAGCGCGGGCAACAGCTGGCCGCTGCTGGAACTCTTGTGCACCCAGGTGCAGGGCATCGTGGCGCGTTCCACCGACCGGCGGGCGGACTGGCAGCTGCCGCTGCGCGGCGCCAGGGTAGTGCAAAAGGGCTTTGGCCAGGATGAGGCGCTGTTGCCGCTGCCGCGCCGGGTCTATGACGGCTACCGGCTGCTGCAGGAATATTTCGCGATGCCGGAGCGGTTCCGCTTTGTCGAGCTGCAGGGGCTGCGGGCGGGGCTGGAGAAATCCGCGGGCAATGAGGTGGACCTTTACATCCTGCTGCGCGAGGGGATGTCCGAGGTTGCCCCGATCGTGGTGCCGGAGGTGTTCCAGCTGAACGCGGTGCCTGCGGTGAACCTGTTCGAGAAACGCTGCGACCGGGTGCGGATCGCGCCGATTGATACCGAGCATCACGTGATCCCGAACCGCACCGCCGGGCTGGATTTCGAGGTCTACGCGCTGCAAAGCGTGGTCGGGATCAGCGGCGAGGGCGAGGATGACGTGGTGTTCCGCCCGTTCTATTCCGCCAATGACTTTACCGCCGCGGGCGAAAGCCACCCGGCCTATTACACCGTCAAGCGGCGGATGCGGCAGCGGTCGGAGAAGGAGCGTCTGCGCGGGGTGCGCAGCTCTTATCTGGGGTCGGAGGTGTTCCTGACGCTGGTCGACCGGTCGCAGGTGCCGTACTCCTCTGGTCTGGAGCAGCTGGCGGTGACCGCGCTGTGCACCAACCGCGACCTGCCGATGCTGCTGGCCACCGGTAATGACGATGTCTTCCACCTGCCCGAGGGCGGGCCGGTCAAGAAGGTGACGCTGCCGGTGTCGCCGACCCGCCCGCATCCGACGCTGGCGCAGGGGGATACCGCCTGGCGGCTGATCTCGCACCTCAGCCTCAACTACGTGTCGATTGCCGAAACCGGCAAGGGCCAGTCGGCGGAGGCGCTGCGCGAGCTGGTCGGGCTGTATGCCCCTTTGGGCGACCGGGTGACCGAGAAGCAGCTGGAAGGCATCCTGTCGGTGGGCGCGCGGCCCATCGTGCGGCGGATGAGCGATGAGATCCTGTCCACCGCGGTGCGCGGGCTGGAGATCACCCTGGGCTTTGACGAGAGTTTTTTTGAAGGCAGCAACATCTACGCGCTGGGGGCCGTGCTGGAGCGGTTCTTCCGCGGTTATGCCAGCATCAACTCATTCACGGAGACCGTCCTGAAAACTGAAAAACGCGGGGAAATTGCCAGATGGCGACCGGAAAAGGGCCTTGGCCGGATGATCTGAGCCTCTATGGCCGGCTGGCCATGGAGCCTGAGAAACACCACGTTTTTCAGGCCCTGAGGGTATTGGAGGCGCATTTCGATGAGGCCCCCCGGCTTGGCGAAAGCCGCCGCCCGCGCGAGGACAGGCTGCGGCTGGGGCAGGAGGCGGAGCTGGCCTTTCCGCCCTCGACCATTGCTGCATTCAAACCGGCGGAAGGGGACAAGCCCGCGGTGCTGACCAACCGGTTCTTCGGCCTGTTCGGGCCGCAAGGGCCGCTGCCGCTGCACCTGACCGAATACGCCCGCGACCGCAAACGCAATCACCGCGACCCGACGATGGTGGCCTTTGCCGATATGCTGACGCACCGGCTGATGAGCCTGTTGTACCGGGCCTGGACGCAAGGCTCGCCCGCCGTCAGCTTTGACCGTGCCGATGATCCGATGGCGCGCAAGGTGGCGTCGCTGATCGGCTATAATGGCTTCAAGTTTGGTGACCGGGACGACATGCCCGACCTGGCCAAGCTGCATTTTGCCGGCCACCTGGCCCGCGGCGCGAAGAACCCGGAAGGGCTGGTGTCGATCCTGGCGGCGTTTTTCGAGGTGCCGGTTTCCCTGGAGGAATACATCGGCAGCTGGCTGGAGCTGGAGCCGGATGACCGCTGGGGGCTGGGCTATGGCGGGCTGGGGCAAAGCACCAGCATCGGCGAGAAGGTGTGGAGCCGCACCGCCAAGTTCCGCATCCGCATCGGGCCGCTGACGCTGAAGGATTACGAGCGGCTGCTGCCGGGCGGTGATGCGCTGAAGCGGCTGCGCGCCATCGTGCGGTCGTATGCCGGCGATGTTCTGGACTGGGACGTGAACCTGGTGCTGGCGGGCGATGAGGTGCCGCGGGCATCCCTGGGCGGCACCACCCGGCTGGGGCACACCAGCTGGATCCGCTCGCGCCCGGATCCGGATGCGGACCAGCCGGACGTGAATGATTTATACCTGTACCCGGGATTTGGCGCCGGGGCTGAAGAGCGAGTAGAGGGAGGGATTTGAGATGACCGAGATCAGCCGCGTGGCGCTGTTTGGCAAGCTGAACAAGCTGGGATACCAGGCCGTTGAAAGTGCAACCGTGTTCTGCAAGATGCGCGGAAACCCCTATGTCGAGCTGGTGCATTGGATGCATCAGCTCTTGGCGCAGCAGGACAGCGACCTGCACCGGATCATCCAGCATTACGACCTGGATGCGGGCAAGATTGCCACCGAGCTTACCCGCGCCCTGGACATGCTGCCGCGCGGCGCCTCGACGATCTCGGACCTTTCCGATCACCTGATGGATGCGATGGAACGCGGCTGGGTCTGGGGCTCGCTGCTCTACTCCTCGGGCCATGTGCGCAGCGGCCATCTGCTGCTGGGGATGCTGAAGACGCCGGCGCTGCGCAATATCCTGTCGACCATGTCGCCGGAGCTGGCCAGGATCGGCGCGGATGATCTGGCCGACAACTTCAATGAGGCGACCGATGGCTCGCCCGAGGAACGGCTGGGGGCGCAGGACGGCTCCAACGTGACCGGCGGCGGGGCCGAGCCGGGCGAGGCTTCTTCGGCGATGGCGCCGGGCGCGATGGGCAAGGGCGAGGCGCTGGAGCAGTTCTGCACCGACCTGACCGAACAGGCCCGCAACGGCGAGATCGACCCCATCGTGGGCCGGGACGAGGAAATCCGCCAGATCGTCGACATCCTGATGCGGCGGCGGCAGAACAACCCGATCCTGACCGGCGAGGCCGGGGTGGGCAAGACCGCGGTGGTCGAGGGCTTTGCCCTGCGGATCGCGCGCGGCGACGTGCCGCCCAGCCTGCATGATGTGCGGCTGCTGGCGCTGGATGTGGGGCTGCTGCAGGCCGGTGCCTCGATGAAGGGCGAGTTTGAAAACCGCCTGCGCCAGGTGATTGACGAGGTGCAGGCGAGCCCGGTGCCGATTGTGATGTTCGTGGATGAAACCCACACGCTGGTGGGGGCAGGGGGCGCGGCCGGCACCGGCGACGCGGCCAACCTGCTGAAACCGGCGCTGGCGCGCGGCACCCTGCGCACCATCGGCGCGACCACCTGGGCCGAATACAAGAAGTACATCGAGAAAGACCCCGCGCTGACCCGGCGCTTCCAGGTGGTCAAGATCGATGAGCCGGATATCCCCAAGGCGGTCCTGATGATGCGCGGCATCGCCTCGATGCTGGAACAGCACCACCGGGTGCAGGTGCTGGATGAGGGGATCGAGGCCGCCGTCAGCCTTTCGGCCCGCTATATCCCGGCGCGGCAGCTGCCCGACAAGTCGGTGAGCCTGCTGGATACGGCTTGCGCGCGGGTGGCGGTGAGCCAGCATGCGGTGCCGGCCGAGGTTGATGACAGCCAGCGCCGGATCGAGGCACTGACCACCGAGCTGGAGATCATCGGCAGGGATGAGACCGCAGGGTATGAGGTCGCCGACCGGCGCGAGGCGGTGGAGGCGGCCAAGTCCGCTGAGGAGGAACGGCTGGCCGGGCTGACCGAGCGCTGGGACAAGGAAAAGGCGGTGGTCGAAGGCATTCTGGACCTGCGCGCCAAGCTCCGGGAGGGGGCCGCGCCCGTGGATGATGCCGGGGATGCCGGCGACGACGCTGCGGAGGGCGCCGCCGATAGCCCGCTGACGGAGGATGAGCGCGCCGAACTGATGCAGCAGCTGAAGGACAAGAACGCGGAGCTGGAAGCGCTGCAAGGCGACTCGGCGCTGATCCTGCCGATTGTCGACCACCAGGCGGTGGCCTCGGTGGTGGGCGACTGGACCGGCATTCCGGTGGGCCGCATGGTCAAGGATGAGATCGAGACCATCCTGAACCTGGAAGAGCGGCTGGCCCAGCGGGTGATCGGCCAGGACCACGCGATGAAGATGATCGCCAAGCGGATCCAGACCAGCCGCGCAGGCCTCGACAACCCCAACAAGCCGATCGGTGTGTTCATGCTGGCAGGCACCTCTGGCGTGGGTAAGACCGAAACCGCGCTTGCGCTGGCCGAGGTGCTGTATGGCGGTGAGCAGAATGTCATCACCATCAACATGTCGGAATACCAGGAGGCCCATACCGTCAGCTCGCTGAAGGGGGCGCCGCCGGGCTATGTCGGCTATGGCGAGGGCGGGGTGCTGACCGAGGCGGTGCGGCGCAAGCCCTATTCGGTGGTGCTGCTGGACGAGGTCGAAAAGGCGCACCCGGATGTGCATGAGATCTTCTTTCAGGTCTTCGACAAGGGCGTCATGGAAGACGGCGAGGGGCGCGTGATCGACTTCAAGAACACGCTGATCCTGCTCACGTCGAATGTCGGCACCGAGACGATCATGGATCTGTGTTCGGACCCGGACCTTATGCCGGAGCCGGAGGGCATGGCGAAAGCCCTGCGCGATCCGCTGCTCAAGGTGTTCCCGCCGGCACTGCTGGGGCGTCTGGTGACGATCCCCTATTACCCGCTGTCGCCGGACATGATTGCCGAGATCACCAAGCTGCAGCTGGGCCGCATCCAGAAGCGGGTCGAGGAGGCGCACGGGGTGCCGTTCTCGTACAGCGGCGAAGTGGTCGACAAGATTGTCGAGCGCTGCCAGGAGCTGGAATCCGGCGGCCGGATGATCGACGCCATCGTCACCAATTCGATGCTGCCGGACATTTCCAACGAGTTCCTGCGCCGCCTGATGGAGGGCGAGGAAGTCAAGAAGGTCGAGATCGGCGTCACGGACGGGGAGTTTTCATACGCGTTTGATTGACACAGCGCCGGTGACCCGGCCTGCGCCGCAAGTTGATGAGTAAACAGGGAGAACCCGATGGCCAAGACAACCACTGTTAAGCACAAGTTTTATGTTGTCGATCTTGTGCGCTCCAAGCCCAAGCTGAACTACATCGAAATCCCGAAATACCGGGTCGATGTGGAGCTTGAGGTCACCACCAAGGGCACGATGAAAAAGCCGGATCCGGCGCCATCAACCAAGCTGAAGCGCCTGGAAGAAGCCGGCATGGCCGAGCTGGAGCGTTATGAGAAGGTGATCACCGAAGAGGCGGTGAAGCTGGACGCCAAGGTCGGCAAGCTGATGGAGACGCCGGGGGCGGCGGCGCAGAAAGAAGCGGAAAAGATGATCCAGGCGACCAACGCCTCGATCAAGAACGCGCTGGATTCGGCGGAAGGTGCCGCTCACAAAGCCATCGAGGCCAGGCTCAAGAAGGAAGCCCAGGGCGACAAGCTGCTGAAGGAGGCGCGGGTCAAGACCACCCTCAAGGTGGGGCTGGGCACGATCAAGATCGCCGGCTCGGTGGCCAAGCTGGTGGCGACCTCCGGGGCGGATGTGACCTCCTACAAAACGATTGTGGTCGAGGTTGTGAAGCTGGGGATGGAGATCAACCAGCAGCTCAAGAACGAGGCCAAGCTGCGCAAGGATCTGTATACCGGGATCCAAGCCTATATCACTTTGCGCGGCACCGTTCTGATGCAGGCGGCGGAGCGGCAGGGGATTACCGACACCAAAGGCATTTCGGTGAAAAAGCCGATTGAAGCGATCAAGAAGCTGACCGCCAAGGCGCTGGCGATGGGCGACGAGGTGACCAAGGGCAAGGACGCCAAGTCGATCGCCAAGAACTTGCTGGATGCCACGGTCAAGGGGATCTCGGCCAAGGTGAATGACGCTGAGAAGGCGCGCAAAGCCTATCGCGAGCACACCACCAAGACCCGCAACAAGACCGACAGCCTCGGCGTGTCGGCGGATAAGCTGATGAAGAAGGTGCGCGCCTCGAAGACCCTGAAGGAAGGGGTGAAGCTGGGGGCGGAATGCATGACGCTGAAACGCGCCGCAAGCGAGCTGGCGGCCAAGCTGAAGGACCGCGAACAGTATCTTGAGGAAATGCAGGCCCTGATGGAGGGCAACGGCATGAAGGTCGACGATCAGACCACGATCCAGAAGCTCAAGGCGCTGGACAAGAAGACGATCGCTTCCGAGGCCTCCACGCTGATGGGGGCGATCAAGACCGTGAAGAGCCTGGTGGACAACGTCAGCAAGGCGGTGGCCTGATCCAGGCCGGCAGACTATTGGCCCGGTTCAAAGCCGGCCGGGCCGCAGAAAGGGAGAAGACCAGTGGAAACCCAGGCCAGCAGCGGCATGACGCTTCGGGACCGCGCACGCGAATTCGTCGAGCGGCCCTGGGTGACCAATACCATTTTGGGCATCATCATTTTCAACGCCATCACTCTGGGCCTTGGCACCTCGGGCGCGGTGCGGGCGCATGCGGGCGGGCTGCTGGATGTGATCGACACCACTGTTCTGACCATCTTTGTGCTGGAACTGGCGCTCAAGCTGTTTGCCTACGGGCTGCGGTTCTTCTCTTCGGCGTGGAACATCTTCGACCTGGTAGTGGTTTCCTTCGGGCTGCTGCCGGACAGCCAGGGCCTGTCGGCCTTGCGCGGCCTGCGGGTGGTGCGCGCCCTGCGCCTGCTGTCGGTCATTCCGCAGATGCGCGCGGTGGTGCAGGCGCTGCTGGATGCCTTGCCGGGCATGGGCGCGGTGATCGTGATGATCTCCATCGTGTTCTATGTCTTCGGCGTGATGGCGACGATGATGTACGGGGCGGCCTTTGACGAATGGTTCGGCACCCTGGGGCGGTCGCTCTATTCGCTGTTCCAGATCATGACGCTGGAAAGCTGGTCGATGGGGATTGTGCGTCCGGTGATGGAGGAGTTCCCCTTTGCCTGGTCGTTCTTTGTGCCCTTCATCGTGATCACCGCGTTTTCGGTGCTGAACCTGTTCATCGGTCTTCTGGTCAATACCATGCAGTCAGCTGTGGAGGCGGAAGCCGAGGCAGAATTCGAGAAGCTGCGGGAACTGGTGAAATCGGAAACCGATGTGGTCGATGCGCATGTGATGGAGCTGCATGAGGAGATCAAGGCGCTCAGGGCGGAAATCGCGGAGCTGAAAGGGCAGGGCAATGGCTGACAGCTCGCAGAAGTTCATTGCCCGCAACCGGGCGCCGCGGGTTCAGATTGAATATGACGTGGAGCTGTATGGTGCCGAGAAGAAGGTGCAGCTGCCCTTTGTGATGGGGGTGATGAGCGACCTGGTGGGGAAATCCACGGTGGAGCAGCCCGCCGTTGCAGACCGCAAGTTCCTGGAAATCGACGTCGACAACTTCGACGAGCGGATGAAGGGGCTGGCACCGCGCGCCGCCTTCACCGTGCCCAACACGCTGACCGGCGAGGGCAACCTGGCGGTGGACCTCACGTTCGAGAGCATGGCGGATTTCTCGCCCGGCGCGATCGCCGCCAAGGTGGACGCCTTGCGGCCCCTGCTGGAGGCGCGCACCCAGCTGCAGAACCTGATGGCCTATATGGACGGCAAGACCGGCGCCGAGACGCTGATCGAGACGATCCTGAACGATCCGTCGCTGCTGCAGGCGGTGTCGGCGCCGGCGGCGGATACGGACAGCGCTGCTGCCTTGGACAGCCTGCGCAATCTGGAGCTGCCGGAGGAAGAGGCGGACACCAGCGGCGGCGTGCTTGCAGGCCTTGCCGCGCAGGCACCGGCGGATGCGGCGCCTGAGGATGCCTCGGGCGGGGTTCTGGACGCGCTGCGGGAGGTGGTGCCGGAAGCGCAGGCGGCAGAGGATGCTTCGGCCGGGGTTTTGGAGGGGTTGCGTTCTGCCGCTCCGGAGGAGGCTGAACCGCAGGACACCTCGGCGGATGTGCTGGCGGGGCTGAGCGCTGCGGCGCCTGAAGACGCGGGTGAGCCGGATGACTCGGCGGATGCCTTGGCGTCCCTGGCGGCGGCCGAAGTACCGGAAACGGTTGCAGAGGACCGCTCCGCTGCCGTGCTCGAAGGTCTGGCGCAGGCGGAGGTCCCGGAACCGGAAGAAGAAGATGCCTCCGGTGACGTGCTGGCGGGGCTTGCGGCTGAAGCGCCGGACGAGACTGAAGCGGAGGATACCTCTGGCAGCGTTCTGAACGGGCTGCGGGCGGCGGAGCCTGATGAAGCGGAGACCGGGGACGGTTCGGCGGATGTGCTGGCTGGTTTGAGTGCCGCCGCGCCGCAGGAGGAAGATCAGGGCGACGCGGCCGGAGAGGCGCTTGCGTCGCTGGCGGGGGCGGAGGTTCCGGACGCTGAGGAAGACGATCAGACCGGGTCTGTCCTGGAAGGTCTGGCGCAAGCGGATATTCCGGAGCAGGCGGAAGATACTTCCGGAGAGGTGCTTGCCGGGCTGGCAGCGCAGGAGGTGGAGGAAGACGCGCCGGAAGACACGGCCTCAGCCGCGCTGGAGAGCCTTTCGGAAGTTGAGGTGGCCGAGGCGGACGCGGAGGACCATTCCGGCGTTCTGGACGCTCTCGCGGATACCGGAGTGGAGGAGCCTGAGGACACCGCAGCGGAGGACGCGCT
The DNA here is from genome assembly GCF_049056525.1 of Leisingera coralii. Taxonomy (NCBI): domain Bacteria; kingdom Pseudomonadati; phylum Pseudomonadota; class Alphaproteobacteria; order Rhodobacterales; family Roseobacteraceae; genus Leisingera; species Leisingera coralii. Next base: position 51,394 of record NZ_JBHUPT010000071.1, read on the forward strand.
GGAAAGCCTGGCGGCTGTTGAGGTTGAAGAGCCGGCGGCGGAGGATCACACCGGCGTTCTTGGCGGGCTTGCAGAGCAGGCGCCCGAAGAGATTGCGGAAGAGGATGCTGCGGGCGCGGCTTTGGAGAGCCTGGCCGCGGCCGACGTGCCGGAGGCTGAAGATGCGGGAGAAGCGTCTTCGGTTCTGGATGAACTCGCCTCGATCGAGGTGCGGGAGGAGGGCGAGGACGAAGACGCCACCGGTGCCGCGCTGGAGAGCCTGGCCGCGGCGGAGGTTGAGGCACCCGAGGCTGAAGATCACTCGGACATTCTGGAAGGGCTGGCAGATCTGGAGCCTGAAGAGGCCGAAGCGGATGATGCTGCGGAGGCGGCTCTGGGCAGTCTTGAGCCTGTGGAGGCGGACGGGGACGAAGAAGAAGATGTTTCCGGCGTTCTGAGTGATCTCGCGGATATTGAGCTAGAGGCAGACGAGGAGGGCGAGGACGCCGCTGCAGCGCTGGAAAGCCTGGCGGATGCAGAGGTTTCGGCGGCTGAGGAAGACGACGGCCTGGACGATGTGCTTGGCGGTCTTCTGGACGATGCGCCTGCGGACGAAGGCGCCGGCAGCGAGGCGGAAGACGCGCTGGAGAGCCTTGCCTCTGTTGAGGTCGAGGAAGAGGACGAAGGCGGGTCCGAGGACGTGCTGGAAGGGCTGCTGGAAGGCGGTCTGAATGAGGCGGAGGACACGGACGAGGATCTGAGTGCGGTTCTGGATGGCCTTGAAGCACCGGAGGAGGCAGATGCCGGGGACAGTTCTGACGATGTTCTGGCCGGGCTTGCCGATGACCTGCCGGACGAGGCCGCGGAAGAGGACAGCGGCCTGGAGTCGATCCTCGGCGGGCTGGATGCGCCGGAGGAAGCGGAGGACAGCGATGATCTGAGTGCTGCGCTGGACACTCTGGACGCGCCTGCGGAGGAAGACGCGGACGACAGCGGGCTGGACGATTTGCTTGGCGATCTTGGCGGTGACAGCGTTGAAGACACGGCGGAGGAGGATGCCGGCGAGGTGCTGGATGCTCTGACCGCGGAAGAGGACAGCCCGGAAGACGCGGGCGGCGGCGAGCCGGACCTGGATCTGGACGCCTTGCTGGACAGCGGGGACGAGGCTGAGGCCATCGCCGGGGATGATGATCTCGACAGCTTGCTTGGGGACCTGGGCGAGGAGACGGAAGCCTCGGACGATGATGACCTGGAAGCGCTTTTGAGCGGCGCGGAGGAGGAAGCGGGCGCTGAGGACAGCGGTCTGGATGATTTGCTTGGCGATCTGGATGATGATGAAGCGGAAGCGGCTGAGGAGGACAGTTCCGGCGCGCTGCTGGCGGACGATGAGGACACTGAAGACGCCGGCGGGGATGATCTCGATGACTTGCTGGGCGATCTGGATGAACCCGGGGAAGCATCTGCAGAGGAGGCAGAAGACAGCAGCCTGGATGACCTGCTTGGCGGGTCGGAGGACGATGGCGCCGCCGCTGCCGGCGATGATGACCTGGACTCGCTGCTTGGGGATCTGGAAACGGAGGATAGCGGGGAGGCTGGCGTCGCCAGCCTGGACGATCTTCTTGGTGATCTGGGCAGCGGTGAGGAAGACGAAGGTGATCTCGACGATCTGCTGGCCGGTCTTGGGGAAGAGGCGGAGGCCGAGGAGGCGGCAGATGAGGAGAGCGCCGAGGATGACCTTGACGCGCTGCTGGGTGGTCTGGGGGATGCGGACTCCGATCTGGACAGTCTGATGGGCGATGACGGGGATATGGACCTCGACGATCTGCTGGGCGATCTTGGCGGCGATGATGAGGCGGCGGAGGATGCCGGCGGAGATGATCTGGATGCCCTCCTGGGGGATCTGGATGACGGCGGCAGCGAACCGGAGGCCGCGGCTGCGGTGGAAGCTTCTGAAGAACCGGAATTCGCTTATGGCACCATGAGCGCGGACCGGCCCGCAGCGCAGAAGCTGGAGCGCAAGCGGTTCCGGCTGGCGGTGCTGGGGGATTTTTCGGGCCGCGCGGCCAAGGGGCAGCTGGAGACCGGCGACGCGCTGGCGGCGCGCAAGGCGATCCTGCTGGACCCGGATACGGTTGAGGATGTGATCGAGCGCTTCGCCACGGAACTTGTCCTGCCGATTGGCAAGGAGGGCGCCGGGATTGCGGTGAAGCTGGAGGATCTGGACGGTCTGCATCCGGATGAACTCTATGAAAACGTTGAGCTGTTCTCGGAACTGGTAGGCCTGCGCAAGCAGCTGCAGAGCGGCGCGACGGCGGATCATGCGGCGGGGACGCTGAAGGCCTGGGCAGAGAAATACGGCACCCGGGCGCGGGCGCCCAAGCGCACCTCGGCGGGCAATGCGGTGCCTGCGGACAAGCGGCTGAGCGCCTTTCAGCAGCTGATCAAGGACACCGGCATTACACCGCGCCCGGCGACGCCGGTGGAGGAGCTGCTGGCGCGGGTTGTCGGCCCGCATATCCGGGCGCTGCCGGATCCGGACGTGGCGGCGATGCAGAAGGCGGTGGATGAGGCGCTGTCGGATGCGATGCGGCTGGTGCTGCATCATCCGGAGTTCCAGTCGGTGGAGGCGCAGTGGCGCTCGCTGGATCTGATGGCGCGTTCGATCGAGGCGGACGATACGCTGGATGTGATGCTCTATGACATCTCGGCGGAGGAGCTGGCGGCGGATCTGGCCGCGGAAGAGGATCTGTCGAAGACCGGCTTTGTGCGCCTCTTGACCGAGGAGCCGCTGGATGAGGAGAACGGCCGCGGCGGTTACTCGGCGCTGATCGGCATGTATCAGTTCGAGGAAACGCCGCCGCATGCGGAGCTGCTGGGCCGGATCGCGCGGGTGGCGGCGCATGTGGATGCGCCGTTCTTTGCGTCGATCTCACCGGAGTTTCTGAAAACGCCCAAGGCGGAGCGGCCCAAGCTGGTGGCGGAGGCCTGGAACACGCTGGAGGGCATGGCCGAGGCGGGGCATCTGGGGCTGGTAAGCCCGCGGTTCCTGCTGCGGCGCCCGTATGGTGAGAAAACCGATCCCTGTTATGAGTTTGATTTCGAGGAGTTTACCGAAACGGAAGGCCTGAAGGGTATGCTCTGGGCCAATCCGGTGGTGCTGGTGGCGATCCTTCTGGGGCGGTCCTTCAAGGAACACGGTCCGTCGCTGCAGCTGGGCAAGATCATGTCTTTGGGAGGGATGCCCTATCATTATGTGAACGACAAGTTCGGCGACCAGGTGGCGCTGCCCTGCACCGAGCGCAATATCGATCTGGACAAGATCGCGCTGGCGCAGGAACGGGGCTTTATGGCGGTGAGCGCGGTCAAGGGACGGGACGAGGTGCGGCTGACCTCCTTCAACTCCTTGAAGGGCATCGAGATTTTGGGGCCCTGGACCGGATTGCCGGCGCCTGAGCCCTCGCCGCCGGATCCGCGCGGGCTGCCGAAACCCAAACCGCCTGCGGGCGGCGGGGATGAAGATGATCTGGATTTGGGCGGTGATGACGGCGATGATCTCGGCCTGGACGATCTGGACCTCGGAGGAGATGACGGGGACGACCTTGACCTGGGTGAACTGGATTTCGACGCAGATGATGGAGACCTCGATGATCTGCTGGCGTCGTTTGGGGATGACGACGATGACGATGACGGCGACGAAGAAATGGATGCGGAGCTCGCCGCGCTTTTGGATGATTTGTGATGCGAATGTTTGAGAACACTGCCGGTGATTTCCGGCCCGGTTCCCTTCGCGGAAAGGAGGAACCATGGTTGTAAGCAAGGGCCATGAAAACGACCTCGCCTGGATGTCGGGGAGCTACAGCACCGAAGGCTTGATGCTGAGCCGCGCAATTGTGCGCGAGGGCTTGAGCAAGCTGACGGAGACCACCATCGAATTTGCCGCCACCAAGGCCCAGCCCAAGCTGGAGGATCTGGTCGGCAAGACGATGAACGTGCATGTGATGCGCAACCCGGACACGGAACAGCAGTTCTCCGGCCTGTGCATCTCGGTCGAATACCTGGGGTTCCGCAACGGCTATGAGATATATGTGGCGGAGGTGCGCCCCTGGTTCTGGCTGCTGACGCGGACCAGCGATTTGCGGGTGTTCCAGGAAAAGACCACGGTCGATATTATCAAGCAGCTGTTCAGCGAATACGGCTTCAGCGACTACACTGACAAGCTGAGCGAGAGCTATGAGCAGCGCGAGTACTGCCTGCAGTACCGTGAGAGCGATTATGACTTCCTGTGCCGGCTGATGGAGGAGGAGGGGATATATTTCTACTTCGACAGCACCACCAGCCCTAGCAGCCCCGAGAAACTGGTGCTGTGTGACGGCGTCAGCGGCCATTCTCCGGTCAAGGGCGGTGCGGATATCGAATTCCACGCCCGCGACGACCGCGACCGGCGGCGGGAGGAGCATATTTCGGAATGGGCCAAGGAGGAAATCCTGACCCGCGGCAAGGTCACCCTGAACGATTTCGACTTCCTGACCCCGTCGGCGGACCTCAAGGCCGCCTCGGCAATTGCCAAGGGCAAGCATTCCCACAAGGATTACGAGGTTTACGACTACCAGGGCCATTACCGCAAGAATTCCGGCCTGGGCACCAAGCGGACGCGGGTGCAGATGGAGGCGCAGGCGATCAAGCACAAGCGCTGGCGCGGCGCGTCCAGCGTGGCGACCCTGGGCACCGGCTATACCTTCACCATGAAGGAGCATCCGGTGGCGGAGAACAACCAGGAGTATCTGGTCACCGACGCCGAACACCACATCAAGCTGGCCTGGGATTACGGCGAGCGGGAAAGCCGCACCACAGAGATCGCGACCTCGGGCGAGATGCGCCATGACGTGAAGCCGCGCAATATGGACTACCCCAAGGAGATGGAGCACGACACCTATGCGGCCACCTTTGGGGCGATCCTGAAGTCCGATCAGTTCCGGGCGCCGCTGGTAACCCCCTGGCCGGAGGTGCAGGGGCTGCAGACCGCCACCGTGGTCGGCAAGAGCGGCGAGGAGATCTGGACCGATGAGCACGGCCGGATCAAGATCCAGTTCCACTGGGACCGCGAAGGCAAGAAGAACGAGACCTCGTCCTGCTTTGTGCGGGTGATGACGCCCTGGTCGGGCAAGAACTGGGGCATGGTGGCGATCCCGCGGATGGGCCAGGAGGTGGTGATCCAGTTCGAGGACGGCAACCCGGACCGGCCGATCTGCACCGGCATGCTTTACAATGCGGAAACAATGCCGCCCTATACCTACCCCGACGACCAGACCCAGCTGGGGATCAAGACCAACTCATCCAAGGGCGGCGGCGGCTATAACGAGCTGATGTTCGACGACAAGAAGGACAGCGAACTGATGCGGGTTCAGGCCGAAAAGGATCACCAGATGCTGGTCAAGGACCGCTCGACGGTGACGGTCGGCATGGATGCACCCGACCCCGAGGTCACTTCGGCGGATGAAAAAAGCTATGTGTTCACGGTCCAGCAGCACATGACGGAAACCGTGCATCAGGGCGACCGCACCGAGGTGGTGGAAACCGGGGACAAGTCTGAGAACATCCAGACCGGCAACATGACCCTGGATGTGGATACCGGCAACCTGACCGAAACCATTGCCCAGGGCAACCACACGGAGACCGTGTCGCTGGGCAACCTGACCGTCGATGTCACCGCGGGCAAGATCGCGATGAGCGCTGGCCAGGAGATCAAGCTGACCGTGGGTGCCTCTTCGGTCAAGATCGACAATTCCGGCGTGACCATCAAAGGGCCGATGATCAAGATCGAAGGCACCGGCATGGTCGAAGCCAAGGCACCGATGACCACCGTGAAAGGCGAGGCCATGCTGACCCTGAAGGGCGGCCTCACGATGATCAACTAGGTGGTGCAGATGTCGGCAAGATTTGAAAAGCTGGTCAAGATGCCCTCCGACCCGGTAGCCAAGCTGCTGTCGCGGGCAAATGTGATCCTGAAGACGCCGCTGGAGGCACCGCCGACGGCGCAGGCCGGGGTGGTGCTGGAGGAGCTGGACCGCAAGGGCGCGCTGGTTGATCTCCTGCGGGTGCTGGCGGTGCTGCTGCCGCCGCGGGAACGGGTATGGTGGGCCTGCCTGGCCGCGCGCGACTATATCGGGCCGCGGTCGGACAAGGACCCGGCCTCGCTGACGGCGTCGGAGGCCTGGGTGTTCGACCCCAGCGAGGAGAACCGCGACAAGGCGCGGATCACCCTGGATCATGCCTATGTGGATGATGACACGGTAAACTGCGCGCTGGCGGTGCTCTATGCCGCCGGAACGCTGGGACCCGGAGAATTGAATCAATATCCTGCCCCTGCAGGCGCCTCGGAGGCGGCGGCCTTTGCCATGAATATGGTGGCCTTGGGTCAATTGTCTGATAAGTTTGAAGAACACGGCGGCGTTCTGGTTGAGCGCGCGCTGGATATCGCGCGCGGGGGCAAAGGTCAGGTGATCGAAGTCCCGCAGCACGCGGCGCAGGAATAACGGGAGGATGTAACAGATGGGAATGCCACAGGCCCGGATGACGGATCTGCATGCCTGCATGCTGCCCTCCACCCCGCCGCCGCCGGTTCTGCCGGTGCCGACGCCGATCCTGCCGCCTTGCGCGGTGACCGTGCTGGTTGCAAACCTGCCGGCCGCGCGCTTGGGTGACATGTGCACGGCGGCGCCCGCGCCGCACCCGATCATCAAGGGCTCGGCGACGGTGCTGATCAACAATATGCCGGCCGCGCGGATCCTGGACAACACCGCCTGCGGCGGCATGGTCGCCAAGGGTGAATTCACCGTGCTGGTGGGAGGTTAGGCCCAATCATGGGAGTGACGCTGAAGTTTCAAAGCTCGGGCGCGATGCCCGGCGATGCGGCCCCCGTTCCAATGCGGGGGCCGAGCCTCACGGTGGGGCGCGGCGCCAGCTGCGATCTGGTGCTGCCCGATCCGGACCAGATGCTGTCGCGCAATCACTGCGTGATCGAGGATCACAACGGCAATGTGGTGGTGGTGGACCTGAGCTCCAACGGCACCTTTCTGAACTATTCCAAGATCCCGCTGGGCCGGACGCCGACGCCGCTCAACAATGGCGATGTGCTGTGCATCGGCAACTATGAGCTGGTGGTGGAAATCCGCGACGATCTGATGGACGTCGGGGACATGATCGCGGCGCCCGCGGCGCAGGCGCCTGTTTCGCATGGCAATGCCGCCAATGCGCCCGACCCGCTGCAATTGCTGGAAGATGCCGGCCCGGGGGGCGATTTCCTGGACGATCTCCTGGGCGAGGGGCCGAAAGGGCCTGCGCAGCTGAACCCGGTCGACCCGATTGACGAGCTGCTGCCGCCGCTGGGCGAGGAGGAGGATCCGTTCTTCCAGAAAGCCAGCGACGGGCGCGAAGGCGAGGGGGCCAGCCTGGCCAACCACAATCCGACCGCCTCGGACGGGTTTGCCGCGCCCGCGGCGCAGTCTGGCATGATCCCGGACGATTGGGATGACGAGTTCCTGTCCGGCATCGGCGGGCCGGAGGAACCGGAGCCCAAGCCCGAGCCGCCGCGCGAGGTTCCGCCGCCGCCGCAGGAAGTGCCGCCTTCGGGTCCGCCCCAGGAAGCCCCTCCGGGACCGCCCCAGGAAACACCGACTTCGCCGCCGCAGGAGGCTCCGCCCTCTGCGCCGCCCGAAATTCCGCCCTACCAGAAGTCGGGTGCGCGGCCGGCGCCCTCTGCCGGGACGCAGGATGCGCTCGAGGCCTTTTTGAATGGTGCCGGCGCCGAAATCAGCATCGACCCGGCGGATCAGGCCAGCACCATGGCGCGCATGGGCCGGGTGATGCGGACGCTGGTCACCGGCTTGCGCGAAATCCTGATGACGCGGACCTCGATCAAGTCGGAATTCCGCATCGAGCAGACGATGATCTCGGCCGGCGGAAACAACCCGCTGAAATTCTCGATCACGCCGGAGCAGGCGATCGAGGCGATGGTGCGCCCGGCGACTAAGGGCTACCTCAGCCCCGAAACCGCCGCCGAGGAGGCGCTGAAGGACATCAAGGCGCATGAGGTGGCAATGGTCACCGGCATGGAGGCGGCGCTGAAAGGTGTGCTGAAACGCCTCGATCCCAAGGCGCTGGAAGCGCAGATCGAGGACAAGGGCGGCTTTACCGGCCTCTTGCGGGGCAAGAAGGCGCGGTACTGGGACGTTTACGAACAGCTTTATGCGGAGATTTCCGACCAGGCTGAGAATGATTTTCATGACCTGTTCAGCCGCGAATTTGCGCGGGCTTACAAGCAGCAGCTGGACAGGCTGAAGGAATGATTGGCGGCGCGCTGTGGCGCGTGCCTGCAAGTTAAGAGGAGATCCCGGTGTCCTGGGACAGCAAGGTACTTTGGACGGAGGGGCTGTTTCTGCAGCCGCATCACTTCCAGCAGTCCGACCGTTACAACGAGGCGCTGGTTGCCGGGCTGGCGCGGCGGCTCAGCCCCTATGCCTGGGGGGTGAACGGCCTGGAGATTGACCACGAGGCGCTGAAGATCGGCCAGTTTGCCGTCAAGTCCTGCGAGGGGCTGACCCATGACGGCACGGTGTTCCGGGTGCCGATGGCGGATCCGCACCCGCCGGCGATGGAGGTTCCGACCACGGTCAAGGATTGCATCGTCTACCTGACCGTGCCTCAACGGCGCCAGGGGGCGGTCGAGGTCGACCTGAGCGGCGCCGAGCGCTCCGCCAGCCGCCTGCGCCCGGACAAGCAGGAAGTGACCGACGTCACCTCGACCGAGCGCAAGCCGGTGGAGCTGGACGTGGGCAAGATGCGCCTGCAGTTCGCGCTGGAGGTGGATGATCTGGCCGACCTGCTGGCGGTGCCGGTGGCCCGCATCATCGAGGTGCGCCCGGACAAGGAGATTGTGCTGGACCAGGCGTTTATCCCGTCCTGCCTGGATGTGCGCGCAGCACCTGCGCTCAGCGGTTTCCTGCGGGAGCTCGAGGGGCTGCTGGCGCACCGCATGGAGGCGCTGGCGGGCCGCCTGTCGGAGGCGGGCGGCGCCCGCGGGGTGGCGGATGTGTCGGATTTCATGCTGCTGACGGTGGTGAACCGGATGCTGCCGCAGGTGCGCCACCTGCGCAATATCGAGAACCTGCACCCCGAACGCCTGTTCACGCTGTGCGCCGGGCTGGCGGGGGAGCTGTCGGTATTCATGTCGACCGAAAAGCAGGCGCCGGAGTTTCCGCCCTATACCCATGACAACCTGATGGAATGCTTTGCGCCGGTGATCCGGGTGCTGCGCCAGTACCTGAGTTCGGTGCTGGAGCAGACCGCGATCCCGATCAAGCTGGAGGCGCGCAAATACGGCATCTCGGTGGGGGTCATTGCCGACCGCAAGCTGCTGGGCAACGCCGGTTTTGTGCTGGCGGTCAGCGCCGATATCCCGGCCGAGGACGTGCGCAAGCATTTCTCCGGCCAGGCCAAGATCGGCCCGGTGGAGGAAATCCGCCAGCTGGTGAACTCGGCGCTGCCCGGGATCACGCTCCGGCCCCTGCCGGTGGCGCCGCGGCAGATCCCCTATCATTCGGGTGTGGTCTACTTCGAGATGGACGCGGACAGCCCCTATTGGCGCAAGATGACCACCTCGGGCGGGATCGCGGTGCATGTGTCGGGACAGTATCCGGGGCTCAAGATGGAGCTTTGGGCAATCCGTAATGCATAAGGGAAGGCGCTGAGATGGCTGATTATGACGATCCCTTTGCCGAACCGGGGGATACCGACAAGACGGTGATCAAGCCGAACCCGGGCGGGCGGCGCTCTGCCGCGCCGATGCAGCAGCCGGAGACACCGCAGGCCCAGCCGGCGCCGGAACAGCCGGCTGCGCCTGCCGAGGCCGGGCTGGATGCCTATGGCGTGCCGCAGGCGGCGGCGCCGAAACCGCAGGCCGCGGCTGGCGGTCAGAAGGCGCCGAAGATGGCGCTGACGGGGATGAACCAGCTGACCGCCTGCGCCTCGACCCTGTTTGCGCTGATTTCCCGGATCCGCAACCGGGCCCAGCACATGGACCCGGACGCGCTGCGCAAGAGCGTTGTGGCAGAGGTGCGCGCGTTTGAAAACCGCGCCCTGCAGGCAGGTATTGCCGCGCAGACCGTGAAGATCGCCCGTTATGCGCTGTGCGCGACGCTGGACGATGTGGTGCTGAACACGCCCTGGGGCGGCCAGTCCTCCTGGGGTCTGCAGTCGATGGTGGCGACCTTCCACCGCGAGGTGGTCGGCGGCGACCGGTTCTATGACCTGCTGGCGCGGCTGGAAAAGGAGCCCGGCGCCAATATCGACATGCTTGAGTTCCTGTACATGTGCCTGTCGCTGGGGTTCGAGGGCCGCTTGCGGGTGGAGCAGGGCGGTTCCGAGAAACACCTGCAGATCCGCGGCGCGCTGGCGCGGATCATCCGCAACCAGCGCGGGCCGGTGGAGCGCGATCTGTCGCCGCATTGGGAAGGTCTGGTGAAACCGTTCAAGGCGCTGTCGGTCTGGCGGCTGGTGTGGATTACGCTGGCGGCCACTGCTGCCGTGCTGGCGCTGCAGTTCATCGGCCTCAGCTGGATGCTGTCGAACAAGACCGAGAACGTGGTGGGGCAGCTGTCCATTGTCGACTCCGGTCCCAAGGTGGAGCTGGAGCGGCGGGCGCCGCCGCCGCCGCCGCCGCCGCTGGCACCGACCACAGAGGAACAGGTCGCCAAGGTGGCCGGCTTCCTGGAGCCGGAAATCAAGGAAGGCATCGTGCAGGTGTTCCAGAAGGGCAACACGCTGATCATCCGGCTGACCGGCTCTGGCATGTTTGGCTCCGGCTCGGATCAGCTGAGCAAGGCGTTCCGCACGCCTGTCAACCGGGTGGCCGAGGCGCTGAACGATGAAAAGGGCAGGATTATCGTGGCAGGGCATTCGGACAATGTGCCGATCCGCTCCTCCCGCTTCCCGTCCAACATGGCGCTGTCGCTGGCACGCGCGAAATCGGTGATGGCTGGCATGGCCAGGGTGATGACCAACCCGGACCGGCTGTCGGCCGAGGGCCGCGCCGACAAGGAGCCGATTGCAGACAACAGCACCCGCGCAGGGCGGGCCAAGAACCGCAGGATCGAAATCCTGCTGGTTCAGGAGGTTGAAGGATGATCCGCCGTTATATCTTTCCCCTGTTCCGGTCGATCTACACGGTTCTGATGCTGCTGGCATTGGCACTGTCGGCCTGTGTGTGGTTCTTTGCGCCCTTCATCGGCAGCGCCGACTGGCGCCCGTTTGACGGCGTGATGGCGCGGCTGATCACCATCGGGGTGATCTGGCTTTTGTACTTCATCATCATCGGCCTCATCTTCTGGCGGCGGCGCCGCAAGGACAAGGAGATGACCGAGGAGATGGCCGAAGTGGCCGACACCTCGGAAGATGATGTCTTGTCGGAGGAAATCGGCGAGCTGCGCGGCAAGTTCAAGGACGCGATGAAGGAGCTGCGCAAGTCCAAGGGCGGCCGACGCCATCTGAACGACCTGCCCTGGTACATCATGATCGGCCCGCCGGGCGCGGGCAAAACCACGGCGATTGTCAACTCGGGCCTGCAGTTCCCGCTGGCCGAGAAGCTGGGCAAGGCGGCGATTGGCGGCGTCGGCGGCACCCGCAACTGCGACTGGTGGTTCACCAATGACGCGGTGCTGATCGACACCGCCGGGCGCTATACCACCCAGGAAAGCGATGCGGATGCGGACAATGCGGCCTGGCTGGGCTTCCTGGGTTTGCTCAAGAAATACCGCAAGCGGCAGCCGATCAACGGCGCCATCGTCGCGATCTCGCTGTCGGACCTCAGCTTGCAGGATGAGATCACCCAGAAAAGCCATGCCGCCGCGGTGCGCCACCGCCTGGCGGAGCTGCGCGAGAAGCTGGGGGTGCGCTTCCCGGTCTATGTGCTGTTCACCAAGGCGGACCTGATCGCCGGCTTCCAGGAGTTCCATGACTCCCTGGGCAAGGAAGACCGCGAACAGGTCTGGGGCTTCACCCTGCCGCTGCCCAAGGGCAAGAAGGAAGAGCCGCCGATTGCCGCGTTTGACGCGGAATTCGGGCTGCTGCTGGGGCAGATCAACGCTCAGCTCCTGGAGAAGATGCAGACCGAGACCGACCATCAGCGCCGGGCGCTGATTGCCGGCTTCCCGGCGCAGGTGTCCTCGATGCGCGGTGTCGCCCGCGACTTCCTGATGGAGGTGTTCCAGGACAACCGCTATGCGCAGCGGCAGATGCTGCGCGGGGTCTATTTCACCTCGGGCACCCAGGAGGGTACGCCGATCGACCGGCTGATGCTGGGCATGGCGCAGACCTTTGGCATCGGGCGCCAGGCGATTGGCTCGGGGCAGGGGACCGGACGGTCGTTCTTCCTGACCCGGCTGTTCGAAGGGGTGATGTTCCCGGAGGCGGGGCTGGTCTCTGCCGATGACAAGGTCGAGCGCCGCTACCGCTGGACGCGGCGGATTGCGATTGCCGCGACCGTGCTGGTGGCCATTGCGATGGGCACGCTGTGGGTGCGGTCCTATCTCAGGAACACCGATCTGATTGCCCAGGCCGAGGGCCAGGTTTCGGTCTATCAGGCTGCCGCGGCCCAGCTGCCGCCAAGTCCGGTCGGCGATACCGATCTGGTGCCGGTGGCGGCAGCGCTGAACAACCTGCGCGACATGCCGGGCAATCCGGTGCTGTCCGACCCGGAGCCCGAGCGGGCGATGACCTATGGGCTGTACCAGGGCGAGGTGATCGGCACCCAGGCGGCGCAGACTTACCGCGGCGCGCTGAACCAGCGCCTGCTGCCGCGGCTGCTGGTGCGGCTGGAGCAGCAGATCGAGGGCAATATCAACAACCCCGATACGCTGTATGAGGCGCTGAAGATCTACCTGATGCTGGGCCTGCAGGGGCCGATGAACCAGGATCTGGTCAAGGAATGGATGCGGCTGGACTGGGAGAACATTGCCTATCCCGGCATTGCCCGCACCCAGCTGCGCGCCGATCTGATGGACCACCTGACGGCGCTGCTGTCGCAGCCGATGGAGGAGATTGCGCTGAACGGGCCGCTGGTTGACCAGGCGCAGAATATCCTGTCGGAAATGCCGCTGGCGCAGCGGGTCTACAACGGCATCCTCAATTCGCAGAAGGCCACAAGCCTGCCGAAATGGCGGATTACCGATGTCGGCGGCCCGTCGGTCAAGCGGGTGCTGGTGCGCAGCTCCGGCAAGCCGCTGAATGACGGCATCGAGGGCATCTTTACCTATGACGGCTTCCACAACGTGTTCCTGCCGGAGGCGGTCAGCGTCGCCGAGCGGGTCCACCGCGAGGCCTGGGTGCTGGGCGAGCAGAGCGAGGCAGCCCAGAACGAGGCGGTTCTGCTGAAGCTCAGCCGCGATGTTCTGGACCTCTATTACAACGACTACATCAGCCGTTATGATCAGATCCTCGGCGATATCGACATCATCCCGCTGGAGTCGCTTTCCCATGCGGTGGAGGTGACCAATGTTCTTTCAGGGCCGACCTCGCCCATCGTCAACATCCTGACGGAGGTCAGCAATGAGACCCGGCTGAACGAGGACAAGTCGGTGCTGGATGCGGGCTCGCTGAGTGCGGGCGCGCAGAATGTGGCGGCGATCGAGGCGCGGTCGAACCTGTCGATCCAGGGCCAGATCCTGCTGGAAGCGCTGGTCAATTCCGCCACCAATGCGCCGGGCCAGGCGGCCAAGCCGCCAGGGGCCTATGTGCAGGAACGCTTCGAATGGCTCTATGAACTGGTCAACCGGCCCGAGGGGCAGCCCTCGCAGCTGGATGACCTGATGGGGCAGCTGCAGCTGGTCTATCAGGAGCTGAACAAGATGTCCTTCTCCGGTGTCGCCACCGGCGGCCAGAGCGGTCAGGCGCTGTTGCAGTTCCAGCAGACCGCCAGCCGCATGGGCGGGCCGCTGCCCCGCTGGGCAACGCAGATTTCGGCCGGGTCCTCCGGGATCACCTCCGAGGGCACACGGGCGTCGATCAACGCGCGCTGGCAGTCCACCGTGCTGCCGTTCTGCGAAAAGGCGCTGGCCAACCGCTATCCGTTCAACCGCTCGGCCCGGGCCGATGTGGCGATGGCGGATTTTGCCAAGCTGTTTGCGCCGGGCGGATTGATCGACGGCTTCTTCAATGACCAGCTCTTGAAATATGTCGACACCCGCAGCCGCCCCTGGACCTGGAAACGGGTGAATGACGTGGATCTGGGTATCAGCCAGGCGGTGCTGCAGCAGATGCAATATGCCTCCGAGATCAAGGAGGCGTTCTTTGCCGGCGGCGCGCAGCCTGCGGTGCAGTTCCAGATCACCGTCAACGCGCTGGACCCCAAGGCCAAGGAGGTTCTGCTGGAGATCGACGGGACCAAGGTGGCCTATAACCACCGCTCAGGTGCGCCGACGCCGGTGGCGGTGACCTGGCCGGGCTCGGTCGGGCTGGCGCGGCTGACCCTGCTGCCGCAGAAGCGTGACAGCGAGAATGTGCTGTCGCGGGACGGGCCCTGGGCCTGGTTCCGGCTGCTGGACGCGGCAGAGGTGCGCCGCACCAATGTCTCGGACCGGCGCCGGGTGAACTTCCGCGTGGGCGGCCGGCTGGCGCTGTTCGAGCTGCAGTCCGGTTCGGTGATCAATCCCTTCGCCCTGCCGGCGATGGCAAAATTCAGCTGCCCGAAGTCGATGTGATGGCGGGATTTGGCGCCTTCGGTAAGATGCCGTCAGCCGGGGATTTCTTCCGGCTGAACACGCCGGGCGGGTTTGTGCGGGTGTGGGACGCCTGGCTGCAGCAGGTGCTGCTGGACGGCAGGGCGGCCTATGGCTCAGGCTTCGACGCGCACTATATGACCGCGCCGATCTGGCGGTTCACCCTGCCTGCCGGTCTGGCCGGTCCGGGTAAGGTCATGGGCGTCATGATGCCCTCTGTCGACCGTGTCGGGCGCCGGTTTCCGCTGACGCTGATGGCGGGTTTGCCGGGGCAGGGGGCGGCGGGCTCGTACCACTTCGGCGAGGCCGCGTTGTTTGAACGGCTGGAGGACGTGGTGCTGGATGCATTGGAGGACACGATGACCAAGGACCGCCTGGCAGAAACTCTCGCAGAGATACCGGCGCCGGAGGCACGGGCAGAAGGCCCCTGGCCGGATCCGGACGTGGCGGTGGTTCTGGCCGGGGGGCATGGTCTGGAGAGGCTGCCTGCCGGTATGCCGGGCGATGTGCTGGGCGCCCGGCTGGCGGCATGCAGCCTGTGGACGGCGGTTCTGGACGGGGAGCCGCGAACGCTGGCGTGCAACGGGCTGCCGCAGGGCCCTGCGGCGCTGGGGCTGTTTGACCTCGGCGCGCCGGTCTGGGCGGGGGCCGAGGTTTCATGATGAACCCGATGCGCAAATACCGTTATACCGCGAAGACCCATGTGGGGCTGAAGCGCAAGGTCAACGAGGATGCTGTTCTGGCGCTGCCGGAGCATGACATCTGGCTGGTCGCC
>NZ_JBHUPT010000072.1:0-5289 GCF_049056525.1 Leisingera coralii
AATACCGTTATACCGCGAAGACCCATGTGGGGCTGAAGCGCAAGGTCAACGAGGATGCTGTTCTGGCGCTGCCGGAGCATGACATCTGGCTGGTCGCCGATGGCATGGGCGGCCATGCTGCGGGTGATTTCGCCAGCCGCCTGATTGCCGATGCGGTGGCGACAATCCCGCAAGGGCTGGACCCGGCGGCGCGGATGCATGCGCTGCGGGATGCGATCCAGACCGCGCATAAGGCGATCCGGGCAGAGGCTGCCTCCCGCGGCGGCGGCACGATCGGCTCAACCGTGGCGGCGCTGATCATGGCGAACCAGCATTTTGTCGGCCTTTGGGCCGGGGACAGCCGCATCTACCGGCTGCGCGACGGCCAGATCGAGATGCTGACCGAGGATCATTCTGCGGTGGCGGAATATGTGCTGGCGGGCAAGATGACCTGGGATGAGGCCGACCAGCATCCGCAATCCAATGCAATCACCCGCGCCGTCGGGGTGGGGGAGGACCTGGAGATCGACAAGGTCCGCGGCGATACGGAGCCGGGTGACCGCTTCCTGATCTGCTCCGACGGGCTCACCAAATACGCAACCTTCAAGGTTCTCGAGGATATGCTGGGCGGCACACCCTTGGAAACCGTCGGTGACCGGCTGATCCAGTTCGCGCTGGATGGCGGCGGAGCGGACAATATCACCGCCGTAGTGGTCGATGTGATGTAAACAAACCGTTTTCCTGCAAGGAAAACGGCCCGGAATCCGTGCCGGATTCCGGCCCCCCGTCAGGGTTTCGCGGTGACCAGAATACGGCTGTCCAGCGAGCGGATGCGGCTGGAATCCGCCTCGTAACTGGCCTGCAGCGCTTCGGCAAAGCCCACGGCGCTTTCCGAAGTCGGGCGCATGCCGTCAAACAGCGGTTCCGAGGAATGCAGCACCAGCACCTTGCTCTTTCCGAGGGTGCTGTCGTCCACCTTGAAGGCGATGCCACCGCCGTCGGAGGACTCCTCCAGGCTATAGGCAACCCGCACCGGCACGCTGCCCGCCGCACCGTCGCGCAGGCTGGCAACTGCATTGTCTGGCCGCGCGATATTGGGCAGCAGGTGGAATACATTGCCGGAGACATCGAGGACCGAGACAGTCAGGTAGCCATCGGTCACATCTCCCGGCAGCACCACGTCGATTACCGGGTTTTCACCGACAAAGAACCGGCCCGAGGGGTTGGGTTCCACGGTTGTGCCGCCGACTGCAAATTCCACCTCGGCACCGCCGGAAGGCGCCTTGGGCAGGTGCTGCTCCACCACGCAGAGCGAGTCGTTCAGCACTTCGACATCCAGCACCACCTGGCGTTCATGGGCCAGCGCGCGCAGCGCGTCGAACAGTTCCAGCCGGGTGGCGGTGCTGGCGACCCGGCCGCTGATCAGGATCGGATCAGTGGGCGAGTACCCGTCATAATGGCCGTTGCCGTCGCGCACCAGCGGGCCGCAATCGGCAAAGGCCTCCATCACCGCCATGACCTCTGCCACCGGCAGCATCGGCAGTTCGAACCGGATTTCCGCCTTGCCTTCCAGCGCCCCGGGCAGGCCGTTGCGGAAGCGTTCGTTCAGCATTTCCGCGACGTTGGTGTCGTCGGTTGTGCCGGTCAGGCGGGCCTTGTTGTTGCTGACCACCAGCCGCCATTCGCGCAGGCCCTCAAGCGGCTGCACCGTGTCCAGCACATCGGCGCCCCAGGTCTCGGCGATTTCACCGGAGGCAAGGGTCAGGTCCGCATCCTGCGCCAGCGCCAGCAGGGCGTCGCGGGTGGCTTCGGACGGCACGTTGCCGACGATCTGCACCGGCCCGTCGGCCGGTTTTTCAGCAATCAGCGAATAGGGGCGGACAACCGGATATGTCGAACCCAGGAAGCTGTCGAGCATGCCGGAGAAATAGGCGCCCGCGCCGCCGCCGCCGAGCAGCAGCAGGACCGCCAGCGCCGCCCACAGGCCGCCGCGGCCGCCCTTTTTCCGCTGCTCCTTGTCCGGTGCCGGTTTCGGCGGGGGAGGCGGTGCTGGCTGGCTGGTTTGCGGCACGATGATGGTGGCATCTTCGGCTGCGGGGCCGTCCAGCACATCCGCCAGGCCGCCGCCGTCGGGATTGTCGAGAAACGCCAGCACCTCGCCCGCGCTTTGGAAGCGGTCATCCGGGTTCGGGGCGCACATCCGGCCGATCAATGTCTTGAGCGGTTCCGGCACGCCGCTGGTGTCCAGCGGTTTCTGCTTGTTTTCAACCACTTCCATCGGGTTGGCGCCCAGCTTGGGCGCTTCGCCGCGGAAGTTGGCCAGCAGCAGCGCGCCCAGCGAATAGATGTCGGAGCGGGCGTCGGTCTCGCCGCTCATCTGTTCCGGCGCGGCATAGGAGTACTTGCCGGCAAATTCATTGCCGACGATGGTCTGGGCGCCGGGATTGGTGTCCTTGGCGATACCGAAGTCGATAATCACCGCCTCAGCCGGGTCGCCGCCGCGCAGGATGATGTTGTCGGGGCTGAGGTCGCGGTGGACGATGTTGCGGGCGTGCGCGGCCTGCAGCCCTTCGGCCACACGGCGGCAGATCACCAGCAGATCCTCGGCCGCCATCGGCCCCTGTTTCAGGCGCTTGTCGAGGCCTGGGCCTTCGACGTAATCCATCAGCAGGTAGATATGGCCGTCCGGCGTGCGGTGGTTTTCCGAATAGCGGACCACCGCAGCATGGCGGATTTCGCGGATATTCTCCTCGCGCGCCATCAGGACGGTAAAGTCCTCATTGGCGGCAAGCTCCTGTTTCAGCACCTTCAGCGCCACCAGGTTGCCGGAGATTTCCGACCGTGCCTTGTAGACATCGGAGGTGCCGCCACGCCCCAGCAGGCCTTCGATCCTGTAGGTATTGTTCAGCAGATCACCCGGCTGGAACAGGTCGCCAGGGCGCGATTCAAGCATGTAGTTCTCCCTGGCCTGCAGTCCGCCGCGAGTCCAAGCCGTGGTTAGCCCAGAGCCTGGAATTCGACGCGGCGGTTTTCATCCGCACGCGGGTTGTCCTGGTTAAAGGGTGCGGTCTCGCCCATGCCGATCGCCTTGAGCATGTCCTCGGGCACGCCGCAGGAGCTGATCAGGTGGCGGCGCACTTCCTGCGCGCGCAGCAGCGACAGGCGCTCATTGTAGGCGGCGGAGCCGGAGCTGTCGGTATGGCCGATGATCTGGAACACGGTGCCGTCCATCAGCTTCATCGACTCGCACATGTTGGCCAGCTTCGGTGCCTGGTCGGCGCGCAGCGCGGCGCTGTCGAAGTCAAACGAGATCTGGACATTGATCTGGGTCTGCCGGTCAACCGGATTGTATTCCTCCGCCGCGGCGGCCACGGTTGCGGTTTCCTGCGCGGTGTCCTGGGTCTGGTCCGTGCTGCTGGGCACGATCACCAGGCCGCGGGTCTTCTGTTTCTTGAAGGCTTCGGTGATTTCCTCAACCGACAGTTCTCCGCCGTTCGATTGCGCCTGCGCCAGCGGTGCGAAAATCAGGCCGGCCCCCAGAACACTTGCGAAAATTCCTTTCAGGCGGATCATGCTCAGCGCCCTCCCCTACCGTTTCAACATCGCTGGCAGCTTATACCAGCACCTGCGGCCTGCCAATGGCAGGCAGAGGCCCGCAGCGGAAAAAAACATGGTGTTTCCGGCAAGTTGTAATCAGGGGGTTTACTGCCGGGCGGCGAAGGATTGAAATAGGCGCAGATGAACCAGGAGGAAACATGCGGGTTCTGCCAGCAGTCATAATCGCCATTGGCCTGGTGCTGGCCCCGGCGGTCTGGTTCGGGCTCAGCTGGCTGCTGAGCGAGGAAGACTACCAAGGCGCCGGCGGCGTGGATTCCACCGCGCGGATCGAACTCGAGATGCTGCGCCAGCAGGTCGAGGATCTGCAGGCCCGGATGGGCGATCTGGAGAATGAGGTTTCCAGCCTGCCCGCGGGAGGGGCAGGCACCGGTACCCCTTTCACTGATGATGCGGCCGGAGAGGCCGCGATCTGGAACCAGACCGAGGGCGCGGATCTGGACTATGCCCAGGTGGTGCTGATCGCCGACCGGCTGAACGTGAACCGGGGGTTGAAGGTGACGGGCGGCCGCTACCTGACTGAGCAGCTGGGGCGTCCGCGGGAGGATCTGAACGATACCTGCCAGCCGATGACCAACCCGGACCTCAAGGAAAAGCTGGTAACAGAGCAGGTTGGTCCGATCCGGGTCAGCATGCTGCGCCCGGCAATCGAGAGCCTGAAAGTGGTGTTCGAGAACATCCGCCAGGCGGATCCCGACCTTTATGCCCGCATCAACACCGCCGGGGCGCTGTGCGTGCGCCGGATCCGCGGCACCTTGAATTCGCTGTCGACCCACAGCTACGGTCTGGCGGTTGATCTGAACATTGATGGCAAGCTGGACAATTTCACCGATGGCAAGACCCAGCTGGGGCTGACCATCATGGCCGATTTCTTTTACGATCAGGGCTGGGTCTGGGGCGCGGGCTTCCGCCGCGAGGACAGCATGCACTTTGAAATCAGCCGCCGCCAGCTGGATCAATGGCTGGCTGAAGGGCAGCTGTAAGACCCGGCTTCAGGCAGAGCGCAGCAGAACCTTGCTGGAGTTGAGCGCCGCTGCAATCCGCTGGTAAGGCACGATGGATCGCGTGGGCGAGTTTTCCGCCGACCGCAGCAGCTTTGTTTGCGCTTCCTCCAGCACAGCCAGCGCCTGGGCCTTGGCCGTGGCCTGCCGCTCAGGTGCAACGGCCACAATCGGGCGGTGCGACCGCTCGGCGCTGTTCAGGGACCGGGCTTTGCCTCTGGGTCTTGAAGGATCACGGTTTTCCCGCGCGATCTGCCGCAGATCCCGGGCCGTCTCCTTCAGGATTTTACGCAGCGGTTCATGGCCTGGCAGGCCTGCCAGATCCTTTTCCAAGGCTTCAAAACGCTCAGCCAGGCAATCGATCAGGTAGGGCCCGACGATTCCGCACAGGTCACGGAAGCCTGAGACACGGTCCACCAGTTCATCGGCAGAGCGGATACGGGTGCCAAAGTAACGGCCGCTTCCCGATGAGCCTCCGAAAGTACTGCCCTCGCCTTCGCCGCCGTCGCCGCCGCCGCGCGAACTAATGCCACCACCACCGCCATCGCCAGTGCCGCCATCGCCGGTGCCGCCATCGCCGGTGCCGCCATCGCCGGTGCCGCCATCGCCGGTGCCGCCGTCGCCGGTGCCGCCATCGCCGGTGCCGCCATCGCCGGTGCCGCCATCGCCGGTGCCGCCATCGCCGGTGCCGCCA
>NZ_JBHUPT010000073.1:0-47908 GCF_049056525.1 Leisingera coralii
CTGCCGCCCGGTCAGCAGCCGCTGGAACGAGGCCCCGTAGCTGCGCTCGATCCCGGTGCGCACCATCCGCACCGCGTAAAGCAGCAGCATGGTGGCGCCCGCGAGGCTCAGGAGAAAGGTCAGTATCGCCATCCGTTACCCCTTGATTAGCGCCAGCATTTCGCGGTGCAGCTCAGGCGTCGCCGCCGAGATGACCCGGCCGCCTGTCTCCAGCCCCAGCGGCGCGCCGTCCCAATCGGTGATCACCCCGCCTGCGGCCCCGACCACTGCCGAGACCGGCAGAAAATCATAGGGCTGCAGGTCGTAATCGATCACCGCGTCCGCATGGCCCGCGGCCAGCAAGGCGTGCGGATAGCAGTCATAGGCAAAGCGGCGGGTCTGGCCGGCCTGCATCAGCCGCGAAAATAATTGCGGGTGATCGCGGTGGATCTTGTCGCCCTCGTTGACGAAAAGGACTGCCCTGTCCAGCCGGGTCTGGCCAGATGCGCGGATCCGTTCCCCGTTCAGCCAGGCGCCCTTTCCGGGCAGGCCCAGAAAAGTTTCCCCCAACGCGGGCATCCCAATCACCCCGAGCTGCGGTACGCCGCCCTTCAGATAGCCAAGCAGAAAGCCGAACAACGGATGGCCGGACAGAAAGGAGCGGGTGCCGTCAATCGGGTCGATGATCCACAGCTCCTCGCGGTCTTGGCCGTCAAACCCGTGTTCTTCGCCCAAGATGCCTTGATCCGGAAAATGGCGCTGCAGGTAGGCGCGCACTTCTTCCTCGACCGCCTTGTCTGCCTGGGTAACCGGACTTTCATCCGCTTTGAATTCGACGCCGAGGCGGCCGCGGAAATAGCTGCGGGCGGTCTCGGACGCGATTTCAGCGATCCGCAAGGCGTGATCGGCGTAGTCCTGGGTCTTCGGCATCGGTTCAGGCGCCCTCCGTTTGTATTCTGCCCGGACAACCGCGCGGCGGAGGGCTGGCCTGCCTGCGGCTGCAATGGCACCGGGGGCGGTGCCGGTTCCGGAGTTGTTTCCTTGCCGGACCGCGGCAGCCCGGGGCGGGCGCTGCGAATCCGAGCTTACCGGACAAACTTCGCGAAACTGTGGATTTGGTCAACAAAAAAGTTGGCGAATGCCTGAATGCCGGCCAATGGTGCCGCTAACTCGCACAGGTTTTCGTCCGGAGGCTTGGGTTTCTGACCGGTTTCGGCGGGATATTGAGGGAAACTGCAAAAGGGCCGTATGCGGCCCCCCGCAGTGAGGCGCACCAATGCGCGCAGCTGATGCTATCCTGCCGCCAGGTGCCGGGTGGCCATTGAAAACAGTTCAGCCTGCGAGGAGATCCCGAGCTTGGAATAGGCATGGTGCCGGTGCACTTTCACCGTGCCCTCGGCAATGCCTAGGTAGGCGGCGGCCGAGGGCGTCGAGTGGCCTTGCAGGATCAGCTGCACCACCTCCCGCTCGCGGGGGCTGAGGACGCCGGTGCCAAAGGTCTGCATCCGGTCTTCCCAGCCTTCCTGCTGGAACCCTTGCGCCGCGGTGTCCGCCTGCCCCCACTGCCGCTGGATGGCGGCGGAAATCACCTCAAACACCGCGTTCAGCCGCTCCGTGTCCGCGGCCTCGAACCGCTGCTGGCGGGCAAAGCGGGCCAGCGAGACAATGAACCAGCGTTCCGCTCCGTCCTGCACCAGCACGCCGATCTCGTCGCTGATGTTTATCTTGCGGTAGAAGGCGCGGTAATATTCCGAGCGGTAGAAGGCCTCCGGCGCAAGGTCCATCAGCCGGTAGGCACCCGGCGTGCAGCCGTTTCGGCAGGCCTGATACAGCGGATCCAGCAGGTAAGGGCCGCTTGCATAGAACTCCACCGTGATTGCCGCCTGCAGTTCATCCAGGTCCTGATAGAGCGACACCGGCGGCATCGCGCCTTCATAGCGCGAGATGATCATCGAATCGAAACTGCAGCATTGGCCAAGGATCTGCCGCAGCGCGCCGGGAAAACGCTCGGTGCCGGCCGTCTCAGCCAGGGCAGCCATTGCGCTCACCCATGCGGCAGGCAGCGGCGGGAACTTGGTCTCTGTGCTCATCTATACCTAAAGATATATATCCATTGCTCAGTTTACCGGCATAAGCGCGGATTTCAAACTGGGGCCCAAGAAAATTTCCAACGTAACGGAGCTCCAGATGACCGATACCTCCAGCGTGAACCCCGTGCAGGGCGACCTGGCCTTTACCCGCAGCAGCGACCGCGGGGTGATTGCCGAGGCCAGCTATGCCGGCGCGCTCAGCTTCATGCGCCGCCGCTACACCCGCGACCTGAGCGGCGCGGATGTAGCGGTGATGGGTGTGCCCTTCGACCTGTCGGTCTCCAGCCGCTCCGGCACCCGGCTGGGCCCGCGTGCGGTGCGCTCCGGCTCCAGCCATATCGCCTGGTCGAAACCATGGCCCTGGGAAGCCGACCCCTATGAGGCGCTGCGGGTCATCGATTACGGCGATTGCGAGTTCGACTATGGCTACCCGCACCAGGTGCCGGGGCAGATCGCCCAGGCGGCGCGGGATGTGCTGGCCACGGATACCGCGCTGCTGTCGATCGGCGGCGACCACTTCATCACCTATCCGCTGCTGAAGGCGCATGTGGAAAAGCACGGCCCCCTCAGCCTGATCCAGTTCGACGCCCATTCCGACACCTGGGCGGATGAGGAAGGCCGCATCGACCACGGCACCATGCTGTGGCACGCGATCCGCGAGGGGCTGGTGGATCCGGCCCGCTCGGTCCAGGTCGGCATCCGCACCCACAACCCCGATCCGATGGGCATGAACATCATCAACGCTATCGAGGTGCAGAAAACCGGGCCGGAAGCGGTGGCGGAAAAGATCCGCGGCATCGTCGGCGATCACAAGACCTATGTGACCTTCGACATCGACGCGCTGGAGCCCGCCTCCGCCCCCGGCACCGGCACACCGGTGATCGGCGGCCTCAGCCCCTATCAGGCGCAGGAGATCATCCGCGGGCTGGCGGGCACCGATGTGGCCGGCATGGACGTGGTCGAGGTCGCCCCGGCCTATGACATCTCGGAAATCACCGCCATCGCGGCGGCCACCATCGCCAACGATCTGCTCTGCCTCTACGCCGCCGGAGCCTCCGGCCAGCGCTGAGGCAGCGCACAACAGGGAGGAAAACATGGCCAAATCAAAGACCATTCTCGCAACCACGCTGGCGTCCGCCCTGGCGGCGCCGGCAGCCGCCGGGGAGCTCGCCATCTACAACTGGGCGGACTACTTTGGCGAAACCACCATTTCCGGCTATGAGGCCGCCAGCGGAGCCAAGGTGACGCTGGACTATTTCGACAGCAACGAGGTTCTGGAGACCAAGATGCTGGCGGGCGGCTCAGGCTATGACGTGGTCTTCCCCGCCGCCTCTAATGCCGAACGGCAGTTGCAGGCCGGCGCACTGCATCCGATCGACACCTCGCGGCTGGAAAACTACGGCAACCTGCGGCCCGAAATCCTGGCCTCGCTCGACAAGGTCCCGGGCGGGCGCGAACTGGGCGTGCCCTACACCTGGGGCACCATCGGCATCGCCTACAATCCCGCGCTGGTTTCCGAACGGCTGGGCGGCATGCCCGTCGACAGCTGGGACCTGCTGTTCAATCCGGATTACGCCTCCAAGCTCAAGGATTGCGGCATCGGTGTGCTGGATTCACCGGTCGAGATGCTGTCGGTCACTCTGAACTACCTCGGCGCTGATCCCTATTCCGAGGACAAGGCAGAGATCGCCCAGGCGCAGGACCTGCTGGCCGGGGCGGCTCAGAACATCAGCTATTTCAACAACCAGAAGCCCTCCACCGATCTGCCGGCCGGCAATCTCTGCCTGGCGGTGATGTATTCCGGCGACGCGGGCATCGCCCAGGCGCGCGCGATGGAGGCGGATAACGGCGTCGAAATCCTCTACGCGATCCCCAAGGAGGGCACACTGATGTGGATCGACCTGATGGCGATCCCGGAAGACGCCGCCAATGTGGATGAGGCCTATGCCTTCATCGACTACATGCTGCGGCCCGAGGTGATCGCCGAGGTCTCCAACACCGTCTTCTTTGCCAATGCAAATGCGGCGGCCGACGCGCATGTGCTGCCCGAGGTCCTGTCCGATCCGGGGATCTACCCGGACGCGGCCACCCTGGCCCGCCTGTTCCCGGACAAGAGCCTGGGCGCCAAGGCGCTGCGCCAGCGCACCCGCGCCTGGACCAAGGTGAAATCTGGGATCTGAACCAGGCGGGGGCCGCCCGGCGGCCCTCCCCGGCCTAATTCGGGCGCACCGCGCCCTTGAGCGAGAAATGCGCCGGGAACATCGCCGCAAGGAAGCGGAAGATGATCCGCATCGCTTCCTCCCGGTCGAACCGGTCCGGGTGCAGCAGGTAGTCGGTCCACATCCCTTCCAGCAAGGCCAGGGTGCCGTGGGTCGCATCCCGGGCCGCCGCCGAAGCGTCCGGGGTCCCGGCCTCCCGCACGATCCGGGAAAAGGCGTTGTGGATCATGCCCCGCAGCCGCCCGTCGCGGGTGTCCGAATGCTCTGCGATGGCCTTGCGGTTGCGGGATTCGCCGCGGAACGCGTACCAAATATTGACATTGCGCCGGTTCAGCACCCGCTCGCTGAGATCACCGCGCACGATCATCTCGATCCGCTCCTGGGGGCTGTTGCCAGCCGTCTGCAGCAGCGCCTCCAGCCCGTCGTAATACTCCTCCGACGAGTAATGCGCCGCGGCGTGCACCAGGTTATCCTTGCCGCCGAAATGCAGGTGAATCATGCCGCGCGACAGCCCTGCGCGCTGGATGATCTCGCTGACGGAGGTCTCGGAAATCCCCTTCTCCGCCACCGAATCCAGCACCGCTTCGATCAGCGCAAGTCGGTTCTGCTCACGGTTCTGTTCCCTTTTGCCGGTCATCTGACCCCTATTTTCCAAGCACTTGCGCAGATGACCCGCGCTGTTACGCGGCTCCGCCTGCTGCGGCAAGCTGTGGTGATTTGCCCATCTAGCCACATCGGAGGAATTTATCCAAGCAAAATGGACGCTTGTACATTTTTTGGAAAAACCTGTTGACAGAACGCCCCGCCGGGCCGCAGATTTTGATGGACGATTGTCCATTTTTAATGGCAGCGCCGCGCCCGCAGATCAAGCAAGCAATGGAGTCTCATGGCCGGATTTCTCAGAACGGAGGCTGGAAAAGGCCTGGCGCTCAGCGCCCCGGCATCGCTCTATGTGGGGCTCTTGGTGGCGGCCCCTCTGGGCATCCTGGTGGCCTACAGCTTCTGGACCCAGACCTATGTCGAGATCGACAAGACGCTGACCTGGGCCAATTACCTGGAGGCCGCCACCGACCCGCTGGTGCGCCACCTGATGCTGCGTTCCATCGCCATTGCCGGTGCCGTGACTATGGCGACCGTGGCGCTGGCTTACCCGATTGCCTATTTCATCGCCTTCCGCACCCGCAAGAAAACCCTGTGGCTCCTGCTGATCACCATCCCGTTCTGGTCCAGCTACCTGCTGCGGGTGTTCAGCTGGAAACTGATCCTCGGCTTCAACGGGGTGATGAACTCGGCGCTGATCTCCCTTGGGCTGATCGAGGAGCCGCTGACCTTCCTGCTATACAACGAGTTTGCGGTGGTGCTGACCCTGGCCCACGCCTGGGCGCCCTTTGCGATCCTGCCGATCTATGTCTCGCTGCAAAAGATCGACCGCTCTTTGCTGGAGGCGGCTACCGACCTGGGTCTCAATAAGCTGGAACGGTTCATCCGTGTCACCCTGCCCCTTACCGTGCCCGGCATCATCGCCGCCAGCCTGATCATCTTCATCCCCACCGTCGGCGACTACGTCACCCCCTCGCTGGTCGGCGGCTCGCAGGGCAAGATGGTCGCGAACCTCATTCAGGTGCAGTTCGGCCCAGCCAACAACTGGCCTCTGGGCGCGACCCTCTCACTGGTGGCCATGGCCTCGGTCGGTTTTGTCGCCATTCTCTTTGTCATCCTGGCCACCGCCCTGGGGAGGAGGATCCGATGAGCACACCGATAACCGATCCGGTGAACAAGCCCCTCACCTCTTCCCTGAGCAAACCGCTGCGCAAGCCATTCCGCTTCCCCTGGCTTCTGGCCTATGCGGTCGGCTACCTGATTTTCCTGTACCTCCCGGTGCTGCTGCTGCCGCTGTTCTCCTTCAACGATGGCACCATCGTCGCTTTCCCGATGAAGGGGTTTACCCTCAAGTGGTACGCCCAGCTGGGTGAACAGGACACTCTGCTGCAGGCGATGGTGAACTCGCTGATCGTCGGCGCTGTCACTGCACTGGTCGCCACCTCGCTGGGGCTGTTCGCCGCCCGCGCCTATGTGCGCTACCGCTTCAAGGGGCGCGAGCTGTCGGAAGGGCTGGTGATGCTGCCGCTGGTCATTCCCGGCATCATTGTGGCCTCTTCGATGCTGGTGCTGTTCATCTCGCTGGGGCTGAAGCCGTCGCTCACCACCGTGATCCTGGGCCATGTCTTTGTCGCGCTGCCCTTTGCGGTCTCGATCATGAAATCCGCCTTCGACGACTTTGATCAGTCGCTGGAGGAAGCCGCCTTCGATCTTGGCGAAAGCGTCATCGGCACCTTCCGCCGGGTGACCCTGCCGATCGTGGCGCCGGGGATCGTCGCCAGCCTGCTGGTCACCTTCACCGTTTCGTTCGACGAGTTTGTGCTGGCCTTCTTCCTGTCCGGCAACCAGCCCACCCTGCCGGTCTACATCTGGAGCCAGATCCGCTTCCCGGCAAAGCTGCCGAACACCCTGGCGCTTGGCTCGCTGCTGCTGCTCGCCTCGGTGCTGCTGCTGCTGACCGCCGAATACTTCCGCAGCCGCTCCACCAAGTCCGCCTGATGAAGGATACGCAGATGACCACTCAGAACATCATCGAAATCTCCGGGGTGGAAAAGCGCTTTGGCACCTTTGTGGCGGTGCGCGACCTGAACCTGGAGCTGAAGGAGGGCGAGTTCTTCTCGCTGCTCGGCCCCTCCGGCTGCGGCAAGACCACGGCGCTGCGGATGATTGCGGGCTTCCAGGACCACGACGCGGGAACCATCCGCATCGCGGGGCAGGAGATGGCGCATATCCCGGCCAACAAGCGCCCCACCAACATGGTGTTCCAGTCCTATGCGATCTTTCCGCATCTGAACGTCGGCGACAACGTCGCCTTTGGCCTGCGCAAGCTGAATCTCGGCAAGGCGGAGGTAAAGGACCGCGTCGCCGAAGCGCTGGAAATGGTCGAACTGGGCGGCCTGCAGTCGCGCAAGGCGGATGAGCTGTCGGGCGGCCAGCGTCAGCGGGTGGCCTTGGCCCGCGCCCTGGTAATGCGGCCCAAGGTTCTGCTGCTGGATGAGCCTTTGTCGGCGCTCGACAAGAACCTGCGCGAGGCGATGCAGCTGGAAATGCGCCGCCTGCAGCAGAAGCTGGGGATCACCTTCGTGATGGTGACCCACGACCAGTATGAGGCGATGACCATGTCCGACCGCATCGGCGTGATGTTTGCCGGCAAGCTGGAGCAGGTCGACCGCCCCGAGGTGATCTATGCCCGCCCCTGCAACCGCCGGGTCGCGTCCTTCATCGGCGGCATGAACTTCCTGGATGCGCGGGTGACCGCGGACAATGGCAAATCGGTGAATGTCGACCTGCAGGGCTTTGGCCCGCTCACCATCGACGTGAACCCCAATGTGCTGGCCCGCAGCCCCGACCTGCTGGCAGGCATCCGCCCCGAACAGCTGGAAATCAGCGCCACCCAGCCGCCCGGCTATGACGCCTGCCTGCAGGGCAGTGTCAGCGACATCGCCTTCTACGGCGAGAGCGTCCACTACTACGTGCGCGCCGATGGGGTGGAGGAGCCGATCTCCGTCGCCGTTCCCAACTACTTCCACACGGTGGATCACAAGCGCGGCGACCGCGTCTGGCTGGGGGTGCAGAACGCCTCGGTCATCGACCTCGGCGCGCGGGAAGCATGAGAATAAAGGGAGGAAGACAATGAAACATCTTACTTTGGGACTGACGGGGGCATTGGCCGCCGCCACCGCTTTGACCGTCCCGGCCGGCATTGCCCAGGCCGGGGCCGACAGCCTGTCGGTCTTCGACTGGTCCGGCTATGAGGACCAGGGGTTTTACGGCGACTACGTCGAGAAATACGGCGGCGCGCCCAGCTACACCTACTTCGGCAGCGTCGAGGAGGCCTTCACCAAGCTGCAGTCGGGTTTTGCCGCCGACATCGCCCACCCTTGCACCGACGCGCTGCGCAAATGGGTGGCTGCGGATCTGATCAAGCCGATCGACACCTCCAAGATCGACAACTGGGATAAGCTCCTGCCGCAGATCAAGGATGTCGACGGCGTCACCATCGACGGCCAGACCTATATGGTGCCGTTTGAGTGGGGCAACACCGGGCTGATCTACCGCACCGACCAGATCGACGAGAGCGCGGTCTCGCTGCAGCTGCTGGCCGACCCCGCCTATCAGGGCAAGATCGCCATTCCGGACGCGGCCTCCTCGGCCTATGCGATGGCGGCGCTGGCAACCGGCGCCTCCAGCTATACCGATATGAGCGAGGAGGAATTCCAGAAGGCCTCCGATTTCCTGCGCCAGATCCACCCGAACGTGCGATTCTACTGGTCCGACGCGGGCCAGCTGGACCAAGCCATCGCCAGCGGCGAGGTGCTGATGGGCTGGGGCTGGAACCAGTCGGAGCTGAACCTGATCTGGAACGAAACTCCCGCCAAGATGATGCGCGACGTGGACAAGGGCATCGCCACCTGGGTCTGCGGCTATGTGCATCTGAACTCATCGACCCAGAGCGATGAGCAGGTCTATGACATGCTGAACGCGCTGAGCGCCGAAGGAAGCGGGAAATACATCATCGAGAACTGGGGCTATGCCCATTCCAACGCAGATGCCTTCCAGTCCGCCGACCAGGAGCTCATCAAGACCTATGGCTTCGCCGATGTGAACAGCTTCTTCGAAGGCAGCCTGTTCTTCGACGCGGTCAAACCTGAGCTTGAAGGCCGGATGCTGAAGGAATTCGAGCGCATCAAGGCAGGCTTCTGATCCCGACGCGGCGGGCCCCGCGGCCCGCCGTACCGCCCCTTACCGACAATCTGTGAACAAAAGGATGTGCCAACATGCCAGGCGCAAATGGGTATTCCATTCTGTTTGAACCGGTGAAGATCGGTCCCGTCACTGCGCGCAACCGGTTTTACCAGGTGCCCCATTGCAACGGCATGGGCCACGTGCGCCCGCAGGCCGAAGCGGCAATGCGCGGCATGAAGGCCGAGGGCGGCTGGGCCGTGGTCTCCACCCAGGAGACCGAGATCCACCCGACTTCCGACCTGGGGCCGTATGCGGAAAACCGGCTGTGGGACGCACACGACATTCCCGCGCTGCGGCTGATGACGGAAAAGGTGCACCAGCACGGCGCGCTGGCCGCGGTCCAATTGGCCCATAACGGCCACCACGCCACCAACCATTTGACCCGCGCGCCGGTGCTGGGACCCAGCGAAGGGCCAATCGACACGGTTTTTCCGAAACAGGCCCGCGCCATGGACAAGGAGGACATCCGCAACCTGCGACGCTGGCACCGCGCCGCCGCCCGGCGCGCGCGCGACGCAGGCTTCGACATCGTCTATGTCTATGCCGGCCACCAGATGACCCTGGCGCATCACTTCCTGCTGCCCCGGTACAACAGCCGCAGCGATGAATATGGCGGCTCTTTGGAAAACCGTGTCCGCCTGACCCGCGAACTCCTGGAAGACACCCGCGAGGTGCTCGACGGCCACTGCGCCGTGGCCTTCCGCTTTGCCGTCGATCAGATGATGGGCGCGGACGGGATGCAAGCCAGCGAAGAAGGCCGCGCCGTGGTTGAGATGCTTGCGGATCTGCCGGACCTCTGGGACGTGAATGTCGCCGACTGGAGCAACGACAGCCAGACCACCCGTTTCCAGCCGCAGGACGGCTTTCAGATTCCTTACATCGACTTCGTCAAGCAGGTGACGTCGAAACCTGTTGTCGGGGTCGGCCGCTTCACCTCGCCGGACCTGATGACCTCGCTGGTCAGCAAGGGCGTGCTGGACCTGATCGGCGCCGCCCGCCCGTCCATCGCCGACCCCTTCCTGCCGAACAAGATCAGGGATGGCCGCGTCGAGGAGATCCGCGAATGCATCGGCTGCAATATCTGTGTGTCAGCTGACAATCTGGGCGTGCCGATCCGCTGCACCCAGAACCCCACCATGGGCGAGGAATGGCGCCGCGGCTGGCACCCCGAGAAGATCGCGCCCAAGGGCAAGGAAACCTCAGCCTTGGTCGTGGGCTCCGGCCCGGCGGGCCTGGAATGCGCGCTGCAATTGTCGAACCGCGGCTATGACGTGACCCTGGCCGAGGCCGCGCCCGAGTTCGGCGGCCGCGCCCTGCGCGAATCCCGCCTGTCGGGACTGTCGGCCTGGAAACGGGTGGCCGACAACCGGCTCTGGCAGCTGCAGCAGCGCGCCAATGTGCAGATGTTCACCGGCAGCCCGATGAGCGCCGCCGAGGTCGCCGAGCTGGAGACCCCCAATGTCTTCATCGCCACCGGCAGCCGCTGGCTGCGCGACGGCAGCGGCCGCTCCAGCCACGCACCGCTGCCGCTTGAGGGCCTGCCGGTCTTCACTCCCGACGACATCATGGCGGGCGAATTGCCCCCTGCGGAGGGCCCGGTGCTGATCTATGACGACGACCAGGCCTACATCGGCGGTGTAGTGGCGCACCACCTGGCCGCGGCCGGCCGCCAGGTCATCCTGGCCACCCCCGGCGCCGTGGTCTCAGCCTTTACCGAACTGACGCTGGAGCAGGCACGGGTGCAGACCAGCCTGATCGAGGCCGGGGTGGAGATCATCCCGCTGCATCAGCTGCAATCGGCCGATGCGGGTGGCGCCACCCTGGGCTGCGCCTACACCGGCCGCCCGCGGACCGTGCCCTGCGCCAGCCTGCTGATGGTGACCGCCCGCCGGCGCGACGCGGCCCTGTATGACGAATTGACGGCAAACCACGCGCACCGCTTCACCACGCTGGAGCTGATCGGCGATGCCGCGGCCCCGGGGCTGATTGCCGATGCGGTCTATGCCGGCCACATGGCCGCGCGTAATTTCGAACGCGACCCGGCGGCGGCGGACGCGGACTGGTTCCGCCGCGAATTGATCTCTCTGAACGATATGGGAGGCAGCTGATGCCCAAAGATGACCTGCAAGTGATGCGCGAGCTGATGGAAAGCCACCAGGAAGGCTTTGCGCTCGAACGCCATTTCTACACCTCCCAGGCGGTCTATGAACACGACATCCAACGGGTCTGGAACCGCAACTGGATCTGGGTCGGCCACGTCAGCCAGATCGCCGAGCCCGGCAACTACTTCCTGTTCGACTACGGCCCGGAATCTGTGATCGTGGTGCGCGACCGCGAAGGAGAGGTGCGCGCCCACATGAACGTCTGCCGCCACCGCGGCTCCCGCGTGTGCCTGGAAAAGCAGGGCACCGCGCGGGTGTTCTCCTGCCCCTATCACGCCTGGACCTTCGGGCTGGACGGGCGGCTGCGCGGCGGCCGCGCCATGGGGCCGGATTTCGACCCCTCCGAATACGGGCTGTTCCCGGTGCAGGTGCAGATCTTCCAGGGGCTGATCTTCATCTGCGCCGATGAGAACCCGCCGCCGCTGCAGGAAAGCCTCGCCCGGCTGGCGCCGCTGTCGGCGCCAATGCAGCTGGAGAACCTGAAACTCGCGCATGAGGCCTCCTATCCGGTGCCCGCCAACTGGAAACTGGCGCTGGAGAACTACCTGGAGTGCTACCATTGCGCCCCCTCGCATCAGGACTATTCCCGCAGCCACTCGCTCAAAGATCCCGCCGATGTGGAGAAATACGGCGCAGCCCTGCGCGACCGCTCCGCCTCCGCCGGCCTGCCAACCGATGAGCTGGATCTGACCGGCCCCAATGCGCTGGCATTGGGCGCGGATGTCTACTGGCGGCGCTACCCGCTGTTCCCCGGCTACCAGACCGGCAGCCAGGACGGCGAACCGCTGGCCCCGCCGCTGGGGCAGCTGACGGGCCATGACGGCGGCGCCACTGATCTGGCCATCGGCACGCTGAACTATTTCCTGATCTACGCCGACCATCTGGTGGGATACCGTTTCATCCCCCGCTCCCTGCAGGAAACCGACATTCAGATCGCCTGGTATGTGCGCGGCGACGCCGAGGAGGGGCGCGATTACAGCAAGGAGGCGCTGACCTGGCTGTGGCATGTCACGTCACTCGATGACGAACGCATCATCCGCCACAATCAGGAAGGGGTGAACTCGCATCGTTTCGTCCCCGGCCCGCTGTCGGAGATGGAATGGAGCCTGCCCGGCTTCTACCGCAGCTATTTCAGCATGATCTGAACGCCTTGAACCCTAATTTTGACAGCAGGCCGCGCCTCCGCGGCCTGCCCTGACCTTTCCGGAGACCGCTATATGGTTGACGTCACCAAGACCCGAACCCGGCGCCGCAGCGGCGGCCGCGAGGCGCGCGCCGCCGCCCGCACCCAGGCCGCGCCCTCGCAAGCCATCCGCGCAGGCATCCCCGGCGGCCGCTACAGGCCGCTGTCGGATGCGGATATGCAGAAGATCCACCAGGCAGCGCTGACCATCCTGGCGCAGACGGGCATTGGCGACCCGACCCAGGAGCTGCTCGATCTGGTTCTGCCCAAAGGCGCCGAGCTCAACGCCCATGGCCGCCTCTGCTTCCCCCGCGCGCTGATGGAGGATCTGCTGACCGGGGCGGCCAGCGAATTCTACGTCCACGCCCGCGGCAGCCGCGCGGGCAAGGACGACATGCACTGCACCAAGGAGAAGGTCTATTACGCCAACTCCGGCACCGCGGTCACGACCTTTGACGCCGCCACCCGCAGCTACCGTCCCTCGGTGCTCAAGGACATCTACGATTTCACCCGGCTGGTGGACCGGCTCGACAACCTCCACATGACCGGCGACACGGTGCTGGCCACCGACGTGCCGCAGGATTTCGAGCATGACATGTCGATGCTGTACGCGATCCTGGCCGGCAGCGAGAAACCCTCCTGTCTCACCTTCCGCGACCGCTCCCACATCAAGCCGGCGATCGAGCTGTTCGACATGGCCTCCGGCGGCGAGGGTAAGTTCCTGCAAAAACCCTCGGTGATCTTCGGCGGCTGCCCGATTGTCTCGCCGCTGCGGCTGGGGCGCGAGAACCTGGAGATCATGATCGATACCGCCAAGCTGGGCCTCACCTGCGACCTGGCGGTGCCGCCGCAGGCGGGCGCAACCTCCCCGGCCCCGCTGGCCGGCACCCTGGCGCAGGCGGTGGCCGAAACCCTCGCCTGCGTGGCCATCGTGAACCTGATCAACCCCGGCACGCCGGTTGTGTTCGCCGCCTGGCCGTTCATCACCGACCTGCGCACCGGGTCGTTCACCGGCGGCTCGGGCGAGCAGGCGCTGATCTCCGCTGCCGCCATCCAGATGGGCAACTTCTACAATCTGCCCACCTCGGTCGGCTGCGGCATGACCGACTCCAAGATCCCCGACGCCCAATACGGCCTGGAAAAGGCCCTGACCTTCTCGCTGGCCGCCCACGCTGGCGCCAACCGCCTGTGCGAATTCGGCGGCATGGTCGGCTCGCTGATGGGCTGCTCCTTCGAGTCGATGGTGATCGACAACGAGGCCGCCG
The DNA here is from genome assembly GCF_049056525.1 of Leisingera coralii. Classification (NCBI taxonomy): domain Bacteria; kingdom Pseudomonadati; phylum Pseudomonadota; class Alphaproteobacteria; order Rhodobacterales; family Roseobacteraceae; genus Leisingera; species Leisingera coralii. Next base: position 13,744 of record NZ_JBHUPT010000073.1, read on the forward strand.
GCATGATCTCCCGCACCCTGCGCGGGATCGAGGTCAGCGATGACACCCTCTCGGTCGATGTGATCCACGACTGCGCCATCAGCCCAGGCCATTTCCTGGGCAACAACCAGACGCTTGAATACATGGAGACGGAATACGTCTACCCCGAGCTGATGGACCGCGAACTGTCCGACACCTGGGAGAAGGCGGGCAAGCAAACCCTGTTCGACCGCGCCCATGAGGTCTCGGAGCGCATCCTGGCGGAGCATTACCCGAACTACTTCGGCAGCAAGCTGGACGAGGAAATCCGCGCCAAGTTTCCGATAAAGCTGCCCCAAGGCGCAATGCGCCCCGGCGGCTAAGGCCGGGGCAGCACCGTTTTCCCGATGGCTGGCAGGTCACCGCCTGCCAGCAACAGTCCGGTCAAGGATCAGGGCGCCGATCAGCGATTCGCAGACAAAGGCGGAAAAGGCCAAGACCCTGATCGATATCCACCCGGAGCTGACCACTGTCCACCTGCCCGCCGCCCGCATGGAAGCGGCGGCAGACGCTATCGCTCAGCGGGTGGAAACCCAAACCAGGCCGGACCCCGCCGTGCTGGAGGCCGCGCTGGTCCTGCGCGCGTCCACTGCGCGCGTGGGTTAAGGCCAGCCGCTACTGAACCACCGGCTCTTGCGCCAGCTCCAGATGCAGCTCGCTGCCGGTGTACGGGCTGGCGGCAATCGCCTCGTCATCCAGCTCCACCCCCAGACCCGGCTCGGAGGACGGGATCACATAACCCTCTTCCCAGGTGATCGAGGACTTGAGGCAGGACATATACGGCCCCTCGAACCGGCCAATCGACTCCAGGATCAGGAAGTTCGGGCTGCAAGCGGAGATCTGGATATTCGCCGCCGCAACCACCGGCCCGCAGTAAAGATGCGGCGCGATCTGCGCCTGCCGGGTTTCCGCCATGCTGGCGATTTTCTTGGCTTCCAGCAGGCCCCCGACCCGGCCCAGATCCATCTGCAGGATCGAGGCCGCGCCGGCCTCCAGAACCCGGGCAAACTCATGCTTGGTGCACAGCCTTTCACCGGTGGAAACCGGCACCGAGGTGAAGCGCGCCACCTCCGCCATATCAGCGGGGTTCTCCGGCGGGACCGGCTCTTCGAACCACAGCGGCTCATAGGGTTCCAGCCGCCGCGCCATCCGTTTGGCGCCAGAGACGGTGAACTGCCCGTGGGTGCCGAACAGCAGGTCCGCGCGGGTGCCAACCGCCTCGCGGATGCGCTTCACGAACATCTCGCTGCGCTCCAGATCCTCCATTCGCGGCTGGTGGCCGTCGTAGATCGTGTAAGGCCCCGCCGGGTCGAACTTAACCGCCGTGAAGCCTTCGTTCACCCGCTGCAAGGCAACTTCGGCGGCCATATCCGGGTCGTTATAGACATTCGGCGTGTCCGGGTCCGGATACACATCCCCCTCCGGCGGGTAGAGGTATGTATAGCTGCGCAGCCGCTCATGCACCTGGCCGCCCATCAGCTCATACACCGGCTTGCCCGCGGCCTTGCCGATGATATCCCAGCAGGCCATCTCCAGCCCGCTCAGCACCCCCATCACCGTCACATCGGGCCGCATCGTGTATCCCGCGCCATAGGACTTGCGCCACAACTTCTCAATGTGATGCGGATCGCAGCCCGCAAACTGGCGGGCAAACATCTCCTTGGCCATCGCACAGCAAAGGTCAGGCCCGAAGGTCGCGTTGTAGATCTCCCCCACCCCGGTGATGCCGCAAGCAGTGGTAAGGCGCACAAAGATGAAATAGCGCCCGCCGTGGCGCGGCGGCGGATTGCCGAACACAAAGGTTTCGATGGTGTCGAGTTTCATCTGACTTCCCTGTCATTCCGCCGCCAAGGGCCTGTTTTCGTTGTCTTCCAGCACCAGCTCCGCCGCCCGTGCCGCCAGCATCATGGTCGGCGCATTGGTGTTGCCGGAGGTGACATTCGGAAAGGCCGAGGCATCAATCACCCGCAGGCCCGCCACCCCATGCACCCGCAGCCGCGCATCCAGTACAGAGTCGCCCGCATCATTGCCCATCCGGCAGGTGCAGGAGGCATGGAACACCGAGCCCGCGCGTTCGCGGAAGTTCTCCAGCAGAGCCGCATCGTCCATGTCCAGAATGTCCGGCGCCCGCCGCTCCCGCGTGACGCGCTTGATGGCGGGCGCCGCCGCCAGCGCCTGCAGCAGACGGCTGGCGCGCACGGCCGTTGCCTTGTCCTCTTCGGTTGACAGCGAGTTCGGCTCGATCCGCGGCGGCTGCGCCGGGTCGGCGGACTGGATGCTGATCTGCCCCCGGCTGGTGGGCCGGCCCGGCTGCACGCACAACAGGAAGCCGTTGTCGCGGTCAATCTGCGGCTTGCCCGAGGGACGCGTCGAATAAGACGCCGGGTTGCAATAGACCTGCACATCCGGCAGCGCCGCACCTTCGGTGCGGACAAAACCGCTGCACTGGTTGACCGGCACGCTCAGCGGCCCCTTGCGGGTCAGCACATATTGCAGCCCGGCCTTCATCTGCCCGCCAAGGCTGCCCAGCCGGTCGTTCAGCGTGGCGGTATTGGCCCAGAAGTAATGCGACACCGCCAGGTGGTCCTGCAGCCCCTGCCCGACCTGCGGCAGATCATGCTTTACCGCGATCCCGTGCCGCTTCAGCAGCGCGGCCGGGCCGATCCCCGACAGCTGCAAGAGCTGCGGAGAGTTCACGGCACCCGCGCTCAGGATCACCTCCCGCGCCGCCGTGGCGGTATGCGTCTGCCCCTTCACCCGGAATGCGACGCCGGTGGCGCGCCCGCCGGCGGTCAGCACCTTCTCCACCAGCGCGCCGCTCACCACGGTCAGGTTGCCGCGCCGCATCGCGGGCCGCAGAAAGGCATCCGCCGAGGACCAGCGCCGCCCGTCCTTCACCGTGCTGCGGACATAGCCCATGCCCTCGCCTGGCAGCGTATTGGCACCTGCATCGGCAGCCGCATTCATGTCCGGCAGGAACGGCCAGCCCAGCTCCTGCCCCGCAGCCAGGAAGTTCCTGGCAAAGGGGTGCATCCGCTCGCTCAGGTCCGTGACCCGCACCGGCCCGCTGCCGCGCAGCCGGCGGCGGCCTTCGTGCCATTCGTCGTGGCTCTCCAGCGCCTCATAGCTGCGGCGGACAGTGTCCCAGCCCCAGCCCGTTGCGCCCGCGGCCTCCCAATCGTCAAAATCATGCGGCAGGCCGCGCACATAGGCCATCGCGTTGATCGAGCTCGACCCGCCCAGAACCTTGCCCCGCGGCCAATAGGCCTCGCGCCCGTTCAGCCCCGGATCCGCCGCCGCCGAATAGCGCCAGTTCACCCTGGGATCCGAGAAGGTAAAGCCATATCCCACCGGGATTTTGATCCAGAACCGCCGGTCAGTGCCCCCGGCCTCGATCAGCAGCACCTTGTACCGCCCGCTGGCCGTCAGCTTGTCGGCCAGCACACAGCCCGCCGATCCGGCCCCGACGATAATGAAATCAAATGTTTTCGCCATGGCGAGCCCGAGTCCGTTAATTTCCCGCGACCTTGCACAGCGCCCCTGACATAAATCAAACAATGTGTTTTACCCCTTAGGCCCCACTGTGCTTAAAGGTAAGCATGACCGACCTGCCCCATGTCACCTGGCTCAAGGCCTTTGAGGCCGCCGCGCGGCTCAACAGTTTCTCTGCCGCGGCGGAGGAGCTGGGCCTGACCCCCGCCGCCATCAGCCAGCAGATCCGCCTGCTGGAAAAGCACCTGAACACCCAGCTGTTCAAACGCCTGCCCCGCGGCGTGGCGCTGACGGATACCGGCCAGGCCTATGCCCAGCCGATCCGCAAATCCTTTGACGACATGCAGCGCGCCACCACCGGGCTGTTCAGCAAGAAACGCAAGCGGGTGGTGCGGCTGCGGGCGACGATCTCCTGCGCTGCCCTGGTGGTCGCGCCGCAGCTGGCCCGTTTCCAGGCCGAACACCCGGATATCTTCGTGCAGCTCTCAACAACCGTCTGGGCCAGCCGCTTCGACGAGGAGGCGCTGGACATCGACATCCGCTATGGCTCCGGCGACTGGCAGGAAAGCCAGATCCAGCATCTGGGCCACGAAAACGCCATTCCCGTCTGCAGCCCTGCCTATGCCGCAACCCTGGGCGGCAACCCGTCCATCGAGGACCTGGCACGCGCCGACGTGGTGCAGATCATCGGTTCCGAGACCGACTGGGGCCGCCTGGCCGATCTGCACGGGCTGACCCTGCAGGTGACCACCGACTGGCTCAAGGCCGACTCCTCATTGCTTGCCTTGCAAACCGTCGCCGCAGGCCACGGTGTGACGATGGTGCTGGAAAGCTTTGCCAAGCAGTATCTGGACCAAGGACTGGTCATCGCCCCCACTGCCCACAAGCTCCCGAAACGCCGCTCCCACTACATGGTGATCAACGACCGCGCGGGCCAGCGGGAGGAGGTGAAGGCCGTCGCTGCCTGGCTCACGTCGCTCTATCAGACGCTGACCTGAAGCCGCCCATCCGCAAGATATCCTCCAGCAAAGCCAGACACTTGCGCGCTGCCGGGTTTTGCTCGCCAAAACGGGTGAGCCGCGCGTAGAGGCAAGTGTCGCGGCTGAACCATCCCCCCGGCAGCTCCACCAGCTGGCCCCGCTCCAGGTAAGGGCCGGCAAAGCCGCGCCACCCCAGCGCCAGCCCCCGCCCCTGCGCCGCGGCCTCCAGCAGAAAGACGTAATTGTCAAAACTCTCCGCCTGCGGCCAGCCCTGCACGCCCTCTGCACTGCTTTGCCAGTCCTCCCAGCGCAGCCAGCCAAAATTCTGCTTTTCCAGGTTCAGGAGCCCCGGCGGGCTGCCCCGCCCGGCCATCGCCGCAACCGCCCTTGCAATCACCTCCGGCGTGCCAACGGGCTTCACCTCTTCCTTGCAGACCACCACGTGCTCCCGCTCCGGCGGGGTCTGCGAGTATTCGAAGACGATATCCGCCCCGGTATCAATGGCGGCCCCCAGCAGATTGTACTCGGCCGTCACAAACCGCAGCTCTGTCTCCGCCCCCAGCGCCGCTCGCAGCGCGCTGTGGCGCGGCAGCAGCAACAGGTGCGAAACCTCATAGGAACAGGTGATCGTCACACCGCTCTCGGGCTTCACGAACTCCCCGACCGAGCGCTGTAACCCATCCAAAGCCTGTACCACAGCCGCATAAAATCCCTCTCCCTTCCGCGTCAGCCGGATCTGCCCGCCGCTGCGGTCGAACAAGGGTGCGCCCAGCCGCAGCTCCAGATTGCGGATATGGCGGCTGATTGCAGGCTGCGAGGTGTTCAGCTCCTCCGCCGCACGGGCAAACCCCTGCAGCCGCGCCACCGACTCAAACGCCGCCAGCGCATTGACCGAAGGCAGGTTATATCTCCGCATAGCCATATCAAAATGGATATGCCTGGATGCACGCGAAAGCAATAGACAGACTCGTCCCTCTGGCGCAGCCTCCCAACCAAGCGCAAACAGGGAGAGCCGGAATGCCGGACTACAAGAAACCCGCCCATTGGGCGAACCCCAGGAACAAGCTGTTCCCGCATCAGGTCGGCTTCACCAGCCCGCCGCATGATTTTGATGCAGCCCCGTCGGATTTCTTGCGCATGGCACCGCGCTCGGTCGGGGTGCACGGCCGGATGCTGCATGTGCCGGACTACGCCCACCAGCTGGACCAGCGGCAGAAGAACTTTGGCCTGCTGGAGGAATTTGTCGAGTGCATGGCCAACAACGGCGCCGATGTCTGCGGCCAGGTCGGCTCCAACTGGGTGCACGCCTCGGGCCTCGGCGTCGAGGGCATCCGCCAGCATTGCGAGATGCTGAGCGACAAGTATGAAACCCCCTTCCACATGGCCGGCTGCGCCATGGTGGAGGCCCTGCGCGACCGGAACGTGGAAAAGGTCGCGCTGAATGCCTGCTACCACCCGGACAGCTGGTACCAGGGCACCGTCGGCTTCCTGAAGGAGGCCGGATTTGACGTGGTCTGGGCCGGCAATTTCCACGATCAGGGCTGGTTCGAGACCCAAGAGGACGTCGACAATTGCATCTGGTGCTTTGACGAGGACCTGATCTGGAAATCCTTCGACTATACCGCCGAACAGGCCCCCCAGGCCGACGCCTATCTGATCAACGGCATGAGCAACTACCGCCGCCCCTCCGACGGTATTGCGCAGCGCCCGGTGCATTACGCCGCCGCCCTGGAGGAGCGCCTTGGCAAGCCCATCATCGGCCATGACATCGCGCTCTACTGGCGGATCTTCAAAACCCTGGGGCTGCGGCCCGAGACCCCGCAGGGCTCCCTGCTGTCCTCTCTCTGAAAGGAATCCCTTGATGCACAAGATCATCGCATTGTGGGCCGTGCCCCGCTCCACCTCCACCGCGTTCGAATGGATGATGCGCCAGCGCGGCGACCTCGATTGCCTGCATGAACCCTTTGGCGAAGCCTGGTATCAGGGCGAGGACCCGCTATGGCCGCGCTTCACCGAAGGCCAGAAAACCACCCCCGGCCTGACCATCGAAAGCGTCTGGGAGGATATCAAGGCGCGGGCCCAAAAGGGGCCGGTGTTCCTCAAGGACTTCCCTCATTATATCAACCACATGTGGGATCCTGAGTTCCTTAGCCACTTCACCCACGCCTTCCTGATCCGCGATCCGGCTAAGACCATCACTTCGATGTACAACAAGTGGCCGGATTTCGATGAGCTGGAGGTCGGCTTCCCCGAGCAGCGCGCGTTGTTCGACCTGCTGACCGCCTTGAACGGCACCCCGCCGCCGGTGGTGGACAGTGACGACCTGCTGGAGAACCCCGAGGAGATAACGCAAGCCTTCTGCGAGGCGGTCGGCATTCCCTTCATTAAGGAAGCGTTAACTTGGGAGCCCGGCGGGGACCCCTCGGCACACAGCTGGTGGGACGGCGGCTCTTTCCACGCCAACCTGGCGAAGTCTGCCGGCCTCACCCGGCAAGCGCGCAAATACGTCGAGATCGAAAACACTCCGGAGCGTGTCCGCCGCGTCCACCGCCGGATGCTGCCGCATTATGAAAAACTGCATCAGCAACGAATCCGCGTGCCGCAGATGGCCTGATCCACACAGGGTTTCACAAGGCTGTCCCCGCGGGGACAGCCTTTCGTTATTAGCTCAAGCCTTACCCGCTCAGGGCATCCAGCGAAGCCGCCATGGCGCTCCACAGCTCCTCCGCGGGCTCGGTCCCGACCGAAATTCGCACAAACCCCGGCGCCACCGCATCCCCCCAGCGGGCGCGGCGCTCAGCTGAGGTATGCACCCCGCCAAAAGACGTCGCCGCCCGGATCAGCGGGCAGTTGTTGATGAAGGCATCGGCCTGTTCCGCGCTGTCCAGAGTGACCGAGATCAGGAAGCCGAACCGCGCCATTTGCTGCTTGGCCAGTTCATGCGACGGGTCGGAAGCCAGCCCCGGAAAACGGATCTGCTGCACCAGCGGATGCGCGGCCAGCCGTTCGGCCAGCACCTCAGCGGTGCTGCACATCCGGTCAAAGCGCACCTCCAGGGTCTCCAGCCCCCGGTGCGCCAGCCAGGCCTCTTGCGGGCCGGGGATGCCGCCGCCGAACAGCCGCCACTCCCGCGCGGCTTGCATCACGTCCGCGTTGCGGGTGGCAAGATGCCCCATCAGCACATCGGAATGCCCGCCGGGTGCCTTGGTGTCGGAGGCCACCACCACATCCGCGCCCAGCTCCAGCGGGCGCTGACCCAGCGGGGTCATGGTGGTGTTGTCGACGATCAGCAGCCCGCCAGCGGCATGAACGGCCTCAGAAACCGCGCGCAGATCGCAAAGGTCCAGGCCGGGGTTGGACGGGGTTTCCGCAAAAACAACGTCAAAACCCTCAAACCCGCCCTCGGCAAAGCGGCTGGTTGGGCGCTGCTCGACCTGCACGCCGAGGTTCTGCAGGAACCGTTCGCTGAGGCGGCGGGTCACGTAGTAACCATCCGAGGGGATCAGGATGCGGGAACCTGCCTTGACCGTGGCAAACAACGACGCCGAGATCGCCGCCATGCCGGAGGGGTAAGCCAGCACCGGCGCATCCTCGAGGTAGCCTAGCACGTGCTCCAGATGCTCCCAGGTGGCGTTGTCGGCGCGGCCATAGCTGGGTCCGCCGCTCCAGTCGCCCGGCAGGTGGTACATCGAGCTGTGGGTCAGCGGCAGCGCCACCGGGTCGCCCTCGGACAGCGTGTTGCCGCGCAGGTGCAGCATGGCTCCGGCCTTGGGTGCGGTTGGTTTGTCCATGGGGCGCCTTTCCTGAAACTGGGGGTTTCAGGATTGATAACCGGCTCAGGAAAAAAAGAAAATCGGGAGCAACAGGTTTAGAGCGTTTCGAAACCGAACGCTGAGGGCAGCACCCGTCCGCGGGCGGAAGCGAAGCGCCCGCCCATGGGGGCGGACGGGCGCTGCCCGGCGTTGCCGCCGGGCGGTACAGTATAGAGAGTATTTACCCCATCCAGCGGCGCACTGGCGCGGCGGCTTCTTCCAGCGCCTGGCAGACCACGTCGATCAGGGTCGGGCCGTCATGGGCAAAGGCCTCCTTGATGGCCTGGTCCAGTTCCTCCGGCCGCTCTACCCGCCAGGTCTTGACGCCAAAAGCCTCGGCCACCGCCGCGTGGTTGGTGCGGTTGAAGTCCACGTTATAGTAGCGCTTGCCGCAGTCATCCCGCTGACTTGCCTTGATCCAGCCGAAGTTCGCGTTGGAGAACACCACATAGGTGATCGGCGCGTTGCAGCGGACCACGGTCTCCAGCTCGCCGCAGGTGAAGTTGAAGGAGCCGTCGCCCATCATCCCCACCACCTTGCTGGACGGACGCCCGAACCAGGCGCCAAGTGCTGCCGACAGCGCATACCCCAGCGCCCCATGGGCGCGGTTGGTAATGTACTGGCGGCCCGGGTGCTTCTGCTGCGAGTAGGCATTGTAATAGGGGCAGCTGGTACCGGGATCGGAAACCACGATGGCGTCGTCGGGCAGGTTCCGGTTCAGCGCGTGGATGATCTGCTCCGGCAGGACCTGATCTGTCTTGCTGTTTGCCAGTTCCTCGAACCTGGCGAACTTGCGCTGCTTGATATCGGCCACTTTGGCGGCACCGCCGAAGGACGGCAGATCACCCTCGCGGCTGTCCAGGTAGGCGTTCACCGCCTGCAGCGCCAGTTTCAGATCCGCCACCACGCCCACCTCGGTCGGGTAGTTGGCGCCAATCACCATCGGGTCGTTGTCGAAATGCACGATGCGCTGGCCGGGCCTCGGCGCTTCCCAGCGCGAGGTGGTGGTGGACCCGGCGCGGCAGCCCATGAAGACCACCAGATCGGCCCCCTCCATCATTTCCCAGGTCTCATCGGTGCCGCCGTTGGAGCCCACCACGCCCAGCGACTGCGGGTGGGTGTCGGCCAGCGAGCCCTTGCCGGAGATCGAGGTGCCGACGGCGATGTCGAGCCGCGAGGCCAGCTTGCCCAGCTCATCCATCGCCTGCGCGATCACCACGCCGCCGCCGCAAACGATCAGCGGCGATTTGGCGGTGAGGATGGCCTCGACGGCGGCCTCTGCAGCACCCGGCTCCGGCGCTGCGCGGTAGGACGGGTAACTGTGGTGCTTGGGATCGCCCCAGATGTCGTCCGCCGCCACATCGTCGTACTGGATGTCATAGGGCAGCCCCAGATGCGCCGATCCGGAACGGCCGGTGGTCATCGCCCGGAACGCCTGGCGCACCATGCGCGGGATGTGATCGGCGCGCTTGATCACCGTGTTGAACTTGGTCAGCGGCCCCATCAGGACCTCCTGATTCACTTCGGTCAGCGGGTATTTCCCATAGGACCCCACGGAAATGTCGGTGGTGATCGACAGCACCGCATAGGAGCTTTCGTTGGCTTCAATGAGGCCCGGCAGGATGTAGGTGGCACCGCCGCCCGACGGCCCCTCGCACACCCCGACCCGGCCGGTCACGCGGGAGAATCCGTCAGCCATATAAGCCGCACTGCGCTCGTCGCGGGTGAGGATATGGGTGATGCCATGCTCCAGCCGGTTCATCGCGTCATAGAAAGGCAGCGTGGTGTCGCCGCACAAGCCAAAGATATGGGTGACGCCATGCGCCTCCAAGGAGCGCACCATCGCCTCGGCGCCGTTAAGCGTATTGGTCATCGTGTTTTTCATGGGTGCCCCCAAAAGCCGTTGTGAAACCTGCCCCCGGGAGATTTCCGGGATTCGTGCGCTAAACTGTATACAATTTAGTAGACAGATGTGAAGACCAAATTTTGAGGCGTGCAATTACGGCCAGATCAATGCGCCAAGCGCCCGCCCCGCCGGGGGAAAGAGGCGCTACGGGAGCTTTGCCGGAGGCACTCCCCGCAGGTTAAAACGGGCGGGCGCGGGACGGCTGCAATCACCGCCGGCGCAGTTGGAACGGGACCCCGGATTTTCCAAAAATCCGTCTACCCGGCAGCGTCCGCCAGGATTTCCGTCACATACGCCCTCCAGGCCTCGGCAAAACTGGCGGCCAGTTGCGATAAAGGCCGCTCGCTGGGGGTCAGGATCGAATAGCCAAAGGGGATCTGCGGCTCGAACGGCAGGAAGCGGATCCGCTGCGCGCCCGCGTTGCTGCGGCGGTAGCTTTCGGCGCTGAGCACATCGACCACGGCACAGGCCTGGCCCGCGGCGATGAAATGGAACAGCGGCAGAAAGTACTGCGCGTCATAGCGCAGGTTGAACTCGGCGCCCGCGGCCAGAAACACCTGCGAGGTGGCCTGATAGGTATTGTGATCCGGCTGCAGCGCGCCCATCGGCAGGCCGTTCAGATCGGCCGCCGTGATCACCGCACGGTCTGCCAGCGGGTGGCTGGCCGGCACGGCGCAAAGGCAATTGCTGGGCAATTCCTCCGCCGTATAGAGCTTGCGGTCGCCGCGGAACCGGGTCATGTCGCAGAAGCCGATGTCAAAGCTGTTGGCCGCCACCAGGCTGCGCACCTGCGGCGAGGAGCGGGTGGCCAGCGTCACCCGCACCTCGGGCTTGCCTGCCACGAACCGGCTGATGAATTCCGGCAGCAGATAGGTCGACGGCCCCGGCATCGCCACGATGCGGATCGAGCCCTGCACCCGGTCGCGCATATTGGCCAGGTTCTGTTGCGCGGTTTCCATCCGCGACAGGATCTCGGTCGCCTCCTCCATCAGGTACTGCGCTTCGGGCACCGGCACCAGGCGGCGGCCCTCGCGCAGGAACAGGGTGAGGCCCAGCTCCTCCTCCAGCGTCTTGATGGCAGCGCTGATGGCGGGCTGGGTGCGGTGCAGGTTGCGCGCCGCCTGGCTGACCGATCCGGTCTTCATGACCTCGTGAAAGACCGCAAGCTGGTGTGAGTTCATGTTCCGGCCCCGCAGCGCAAAGCAATCATAAATCTGATCTATGTATACAGTATAATTTTAAATTTGTACTTATGCTTTTCCTTTATCATGATGCAAAAATCGGAGGAGAGAGCTGCCGGGCAAGGCCGCAGCCAAAACCAAGGGAAGAGACAATGGGAATTTTCAAGAAACTGACCGGGGCCGCGCTGGCCTGCACCATGCTGACCGGCGCCGCGGCGGCGCAGGACATGACCTTTTTCCGCATCGGCACCGGCGGCGCGGGCGGCACCTATTTCCCGATCGGCGGCATCATCGCCAATGCGATTTCCAACCCGCCGGGCTCGCGCTCCTGCGACGAGGGCGGCAACTGCGGCGTGCCGGGCCTGGTGGCAATGGCCCAGTCGACCAACGCCTCGGCGCATAACGTGAACGCGATCCAGGCCGGCCAGATGGAAGCAGGCCTCTCTGGCGCCGCAACCCTGCATTTCGCCTATCACGGAAAGGGCAAGTTCGAGGGCAACGCCAAGCCCGACCTGCGGGTGATTGCCAACCTGTTCCCGGAAGACCTGCACCTGGTGCTGCCCGAGGGCCACAAGCTGGAGAGCCTTGCGGACCTCAAGGGCAAACGCGTCGGGATCGCGCAGGCCGGTTCCGGCACCCAGATCGCGGTTGAGCTGATCCTGGGCGACCACGGCGTCAACCGCGATAACATCGACGAGGCTGAGCTGAACAACGCACAGTCCGCCGAGCGCATCGCTGACGGCCAGCTGGACGCCTATTTCTATGCCGCGGGCACGCCTGTCGCGGCGATGATCCAGCTCGACAACACCAAGGGCATGGAGCTGCACAACTGGTCGGCGGAAGAGGTCAAGATGGCCAACACCACCGTGCCCTACTACATCCCCTCGACCATTCCGGCAGGCACCTATCCGGGTGTGGACTATGACGTGAACACCGTGGCGGTCTCCGGCATGCTGGTCACCAATGCCAACATGGACGAAGAGCTGATCTATCAAATCACCAAGGCGATGTGGTCCGATACCGCCCGCAAGCTGCTGGACAACGGCCACCCCAAGGGCAAGGCGATCACCCTGGAAACCGCCCTGGACGGCGTCGAGGGCATCGGCGTGCCGCTGCACCCGGGTGCTGAACGCTTCTACCGCGAAATCGGCATGCTGAAGTAATTCCTCCCCTGAACTGCGGCAGCAGGGTGCGCTCTGCTGCCGCTCTTGTTTCCCGGCGCCCCTGTCCGCAGCGCGGATGAACGGCGCGCGCCGGAAAGGCTCCCAGACTGGAGACCCCCGATGTCCCTGGACACCCATCTCGACAACAAGGCGCTTGAGGAGCTGGAGAAGCAGTATGACTCCGCTCTGAACACGCGCGACAACGGCCCCACGCTGACCGGCGTCATCTATTGGGCCAGCATCGCCTTTGCCCTTTACCACCTGTGGACGGCCGGGTTCGGCACGCCGGTGGACCATGTGCATATGGGCATTCACCTGGCAGGGCTGTTCCTGTTCATCTTTGTGGGCTTCCCAATGATCCGGACCGCGCACAGCCTGGACTGGCGCGGGCCCAGCCTGCTGCGCCCCGGCAATGTGCCGCTCTATGACTGGGCGCTCACTGGTCTCAGCATGGCGGCGGCGCTGTTCCTCTGGGTCAGCTGGCGCGGCTTCGACATGTTCGGTTTCGACATTGCCGAACAGGCGCTGCGGCAGGGCAACCCCTCCGGCCTCGACGTGTTCTTCGGCTCGGTGCTGATCCTGACGGTGCTGGAGATCGCGCGGCGCACCATCGGCTTTGTGCTGCCGCTGATCATCCTGGTCTTCATGGTCTATGCGTTGTTCGGCCCCTACATGCCCGCGCAGATCCTCAAGCACCCGGGCGTCAACTGGCAGCAGTTCGTCAACAACATGTATTTCCCGTCCGAAGGCATCTTTGGCGTGACGCTGTGGGTGGTCTCCACCGTGGTGTTCCACTTTGTGCTGTTCGGCGTGGTGGCGCAGCGGATGGGGCTGGGGCAGTTCTTTGTCGACAACGCCATGCTGCTCGCTGGCCGCTACACCGGCGGTCCGGCCAAGGTGTCGGTGGTGTCATCCGCCTTCTTCGGCACCATTTCCGGGTCTTCCATCGCCAATACGGTTTCCACCGGCTCGCTGACCATCCCCAACATGAAAAAGCTGGGCTACCCCGGCCATTTCGCAGGCGGGGTTGAGGCGGCGGCCTCGGCAGGCGGCCAGATTACCCCGCCGATCATGGGGGCAGCGTCCTTCCTGATGGCGGAATATCTGGAGGTGCCTTACACCACCATCGTGATTGCGGCGATCGTGCCGGCGCTGATGCACTATATCGGGGTGATCTCGATCGTGCATTTCACTGCCAAGAAGCTCGGCCTCACCGCCTACCCCAAGGATCAGCTGCCCAAGTTCCTGCAGGTCTGGAAGGACGGCTGGTACACCATCATTCCGCTGATCGCGCTGCTGCTGGTGCTGTTCTCGGGCTATTCGCCGAACATGGCGGCCTTCATCGGCCTCAGCCTGTGTGTGGTCACCGGTTTCTGCGCCTTTGACAAGCCGGCCACCCTGCTGATCCCCTTTGCCCTGCTCGGCTTCATACTGTGGAAGGCGTCGCCCTATTCCGGCGAAGGCTACACGCCGGTGATGGCCGGGATGCTGGCGGCGCTGACCATCCTTGCCTGTCTGCATCGTAATGAGCGGCAGAACTTCCGCGACCTGTTCGACAGCTTCCACGTCGGCGTGCAATACGCGCTGGCGGTGGGCGCAGCCTCGGCCGCGGTGGGCATCGTGGTCGGCGTGATCAACACCACCGGCGTCGGATTCCGCCTTGGCTTCATGGTCACCGGGGGGGCCGCGGATATGGCGGCGGCGATTGCCCCGTTCCTGGACTGGACCTCGATCGAAGCCTTCAGCCAGCCGTCGATCCAGCAGTTCCTGTCGCTGGTGCTGATCGCCATGGCCTGTATCCTGATGGGCGCCGGCCTGCCGACCACCGCGCTTTATATCATGCTGGTGGCAGTAGCGACGCCGGCCCTCAGCCAGCTGGGCGTGCCGCCGCTCGCCACCCATATGTTCGTGCTCTACTACGGTGTGATTTCCGAGATCACCCCGCCGGTCTGCGCCTCGGCCTATGCGGCGGCAGGGATTGCGGGCTCCAACCCGTTCCGCACCGGCCTCAATGCCTTCACCCTTGGGCTGGGCAAGCTGATGGTGCCGATGGTGTTTGTCTACGCGCCGACCATGCTGATCGTGCTGCCGGAGCACTTCACGCTGCTCAGCTTCACTCAGGTCACCCTGACCTGCGCGGCAGGCGTCTTTGCCATCGCCACGGCTGTCTCGGCCTACTTCCTGGCCCCGCTCAGCGGTATCTGGCGGCTGCTGATGGCCATCGGAGGCCTGCTGCTGGTGGCGCCCTCCGGCGGCTCCGACATCGCAGCGCTGGTGGTGATGGCACCGGTGCTGGTGCAGCAGCTGGGACAGCAGCGCAAACTTCAGGCAGAGGCCGCGCAATGAGCGGCCCCGCCTCCCCCGATGTAACGGTCCTGGGGGCCGGCATCGTCGGCATCTGCTCGGCCCTCTCCCTGGCCGAGCGGGGCCTTCGGGTCCGGCTCATCGACCGGGACGCGCCGGGCCAGGCGACGTCCTACGGCAATGCCGGCATCATCTCCCCCTGGTCGGTGGTGCCGCAATCCATGCCGGGCCTGTGGAAGAAGGTGCCGGGCTGGCTGCTGGACCCGCTGGGGCCGGTGACGGTGAAACCCGCCTACCTGCCCAAGGTCGCGCCCTGGGGCCTGCGGTTCCTGTCGGAGGGGCGCGAGGGGCGGATCCAGCAAATCTCCGATGCGATGGACACGCTGAACCGCAATTGCGTCGAGCTGTACCGCCAGCATCTGGCGGGCACCGGGCATGAGGATCTGGTGCAGGACAGCTATTACGTCCATGCCTTCCGCAACGCGGATGCCGCTGATCTGAACTCGGTGGATTACCGGATGCGCGGCGACCGCGGGGCCGACATGGAGCGGATCGGCGCGGCGGAGCTGCGCGATCTGGAACCGGCGCTGACGCCCGAGTTTCAAGCCGCGATCCTGATCAAGGGCCAGGCCCGGGCGACCTCTCCGGGGCGCATCGGCACTGTGCTGGCCGGGAAGTTCCAGGCGATGGGCGGCGAGATCCTGACCCGGACGGTGCGGGGCATCCTGCCTGCACAAAGCGGCGGCTGGACCTACACCACCGAGGCAGGGCAGGAGTGGACGCCCAAGCTGGTGCTGGCGATGGGGGTCTGGTCCGGCGAGCTGCTGAAACCCCTTGGCATCAGGATCCCGATGGAATCGGAACGCGGCTACCACGTGTCGTTCCGCTCCCCTGGCGTCGCGCTCAACAACTCGATCATGGATATGGACATGAAATTCGTGGCCTCCTCGATGGAGGAAGGGCTGCGGATGGCGGGAACCGCCGAGTTTGCGGGCCTCGACCAGCCCCTGAACCGCAAACGCCTCGACGGGCTGGTGAAACTGGCCAAGGCGCTGCTGCCGGACCTGCGGGCAGACGACATGGACACCTGGTCCGGCCAGCGCCCCAGCCTGCCCGACAGCCTGCCCTGCATCGGCGAGGTCGAGGGCTTCCCGGATCTGATCGCCGCCTTCGGCCACAGCCATTACGGCCTGATGATGGCGCCGAAAACAGGGCGGCTGGTGGCGGATATCGTGAGCCAAACCCCCGTGAATGAAGACCTGTCGCCGTTCCGCGCGCGGCGTTACGAAAGGATCAAGGCATGACCATCCACCCCGGCGGCCAGAACATCTGCGGCGTCTCCATCGGCGTGCTGGCGCTGGAGAGCTACTTCCCCAAGCCCCCCGGCCATATCAAGAACCCCTCCAGCCTGCAGTTCACCACGCTTTACGAGATGCTGGACGGGATCACCGTGCCGAAACTGCTGGCAAACCCGACCGGCGAGATGAAGGACCGGCTGATCGAGGCCGCCAAAAGGCTGGAGGCCAAGGGGGTGCGGGCGATCACCGGCTCCTGCGGCTTCCTGGCGATTTTCCAGAAGGAGATCGCGGCGGCGGTGAATGTGCCGGTGTTTGTCTCCTCGCTGATCCAGGTGCCGCTGGCGCATCAGATGACCGGGCGCACGGTGGGGGTGATCACCGCCTCCGCCGCCAGCCTGACCGATGCGCATCTGCAAGGTGTTGGCGCGGAGAACACACCCATCGTGGTGCAGGGGCTGGACGATGCGGAGGAATTTTCCACCGTAATCCTGCGCAACGAGCGCACGTCGATGGATCTGGCCAAGGTGGAGGCGGAGCTGCTGGCCGCCGCCAAGGGCATGATCGCCCGCAACTCCGGGATCGGGCCAATCGTTCTGGAATGCACCGACCTGCCGCCCTATGCCCATACCCTTCAGGCAGAGCTGAACCGGCCGGTGTTCGACATCATCACGCTCTCGGAGATGGTGCATAGGGCCGCGCTGCGTGCGCCGTTTCCAGGGTTTATCACCTGAAGCCGTGAGGGCAGCGCCCGCCCATGGGGGCGGACGGGCGCTGCCCGGCGTTCCGCCGGGCGATTCCCTACAGAAATTTCCACCCCTCAGCCCCGGATTTTTTTGTATCTCCCTGCCGGGCAATCCCCCTACTGTGACGGCAAATCAAACGCCTTCCGGTTGGACTTGCCATGCCCCAGATCACTGACGCCCTCCTTGACCAGATCCGCGCCCGCTTTGCCCAGGTGGACGAATGCCCCCAGCAGGGGCCGCGCATCTTCTTTGAAAACGCCGGCGGCGCGCTGACGCTGAACGCGGTGGTGGAGACCTCCGCCCGCTATGCCGCGATCCCCGACAACCAGGGCCGCGACAACCCCGGCAGCCATGAGCTGGTGCGGGTGATCACCAAGGCCAAGGACGACATGCGCGTCATGATGAACGCGCCCGGCGGCCAGTTCTTTGCCGGCGAAAGCGGCACCGAGCTCTTGTTCCGGCTGATCATGAACGCCTGCCTCGGCACCGCTGAGGGCGGCACCGTGCTGGGCTCGACGCTGGAGCACCCGGCCACCCGCTCCGCCTGCGCCCGCTGGGCCGGGGTGGCGCGGCAGAAACATGTGCTGATCCCGCATGACGACGCCAGCGGCACAATCACCGCTGAGGCTTACGCCAAGGCAGTCACGCCGGACACGGTTGTGGCAACCATCGTCCATACCTCGCCGGTCACCGGCATGGGCGTGGACGTCGCCGCCTGCGCTGCCGCCATCCGCGAGGTCGCGCCGGAGTGTTATATCATCGTCGACGGCATCCAGCACGCCGCTCACGGGCGCATCGACCTGACCGCATACGGCGTCGATGGCTATGTGATCTCCCCCTACAAGATGTTCTCACGCCACGGCTATGGCCTCGCCTGGATCTCAAACCGGCTGACCGCCCTGCCTCATAACGCGCTGATTGATGGGCCGGAAGACAACTGGGAAATGGGCACCCGCGACACCGGCAGCTACGCCACGCTCTCGGATGTCGCCAGTTACCTGGAATGGCTCGGCGGCGAGGTCAGCGATGCCACCGACAGGCGCGCCAGGTTCGTAGCGGCGGGCGAGGCGATCCATGCCCATGAAAAAGCGCTGACCGATGCGATGATCCATGGCACCGGCAACTTGCCGGGCCTGGCAGAGATGGAGGGCGTCACCATCCTAGGCGGTGCAGACAACCCCGCGCGCGAAGGGCTGGTCTCGCTGACTGTCGCGGGCGTGCCCTCGGTGGAGGTGGTCAAACGCCTGAACGACCAGGGCATCCGCACCCATCTGCGCAAGGCGGACCATTACTCCGGCAACATCCTGGCGCCGCTTGGCATGGACAGCTGTGTCCGCGTCTCCATGTGCCACTACAACAGCGTGGGCGAAGTTGCGAAATTCCTCGGCGTGATGAAAGAGATCACCGGGTGATCAATGCTGAGCGTTTTGCGCAAAGCTAGGCTCTGGCCCCGTTGAATTGATTGCAGTCATCTCAGGGTACTGATTCAAGCCCCTGAACTGCAGGAGGCGTGATGAGCAATCTTTTCTGGCTGACCGAGGGGCAGATGGCTCGGCTTCCCAAGAGCCATGGCAAGCCTCGGGAAAAAGGGGCGGGCTTGGCCATCGGCTCGTCAGTCAGCCAGTAAAGGTCGCTCATGTCACCGCTCCGTTTTCCGAGCCGTGAATCACGCAGCGCACTGAAAATCAATGCATTCCGGCCCTAGGGGCGGTCGACTCTGATCTGAGCTGCCAACTTACTTTGACGAGTGCTCGGTGTCAGAGCCGATGGCAAAGGCATTACCGGGACCGGAGCTCACACCAACACCCGCAAACCGCGTTACTTAAAAAACGAACCTCAATCCGATTGAGACGCATGAAAGAAGATGCGCTTATTGGATGTGTAGTTACGTAATAAATCATCCTATAGATGTAATTTGCGGAGATTGTGGTCATGAAGATTTGCATCATTAACACCGGCGGCACTATCAGCTGTGTTGGCGACCCGCTCGCCCCCATGTCGGCTGCTGATTTCGCCGCTGCATCGCAGTCCATTCTCAACCCGGTCCTGGCGGAAGAGTTCCCGGACACCGCTTTGGTTTACGAGACCGATCTGGTGTTTCCGGAAAGCACAACCGGAACACTCGACAGCACCAACCTGCAGCCAAGCGACTGGTGCCTGATGGCAGGCTATATCCTTGATAACTAAGCTGATTACGATGGGTTCGTCATTCTGCACGGCACCGACTCGATGGATTTCACCGGCGCCGCCCTGCCCTTTCTGCTGAATGTCTTCGACGCCCAGGGTTTTGGCACCGCCCTGCTGTCCAAGCCGGTGATCATCACCGGTTCGCAAGTGCCGATGTTCGCTGAGACCACACCAGGGGATGCTTCGGACCTGACGCTGAACTTCAACACAGATGCCTTTCAGAATTTCTGCGGTGCGGTGGCCTGCGCCCGGCTCGGCATTCCCGAAGTCGGGGTCTATTTCGACAGTTACCTTTACCGCGGCGACCGGGTGCTGAAAGTGAATGCCAGCGAGTTCGTGGCGTTCAATTCGCCCAATTATCCCCCGCTGGCGCAATACGGTATTCGGCTGACGCAATATCCCGACCGGATGCTGCCGGATCCGGTCAGCACCGGCGTCAGCCTGGACAACGCCACTGCATTGGCCGCGGCACAGGCACAACTCACAGCCATCTCTGACGCCATCGATGATTTCCCGGTGATGCAGTTCAACGCCTTTCCAGCCGCCTACAGCACAACCAGCAGCACCGCCATCATCGCCAATCTGATCACTGCAGCGGTAGGCACAGGCCTCAAGGGGCTGGTGCTGGAATCCTATGGAGAAGGCAACTTCCCGTCCGGCAACCCTGATAACGCATCAGAAGGCGCAGTGTACGCCGCGCTGCAGGCCGCTGACGCCGCCAATGTCATAATCGTTGACAGCACCCAGGTGATCGCCGGAACGGTCAATGACTCGGCCTATGCCTCCGGGGCGTGGCTGCCTGATGTTGGCGCGCTCAGCGCTTCGGACATGACCCCGATGGCAGCCTTTGCCAAGACCATGATCCTGCAAGCTGCTGCAGCCGGCAACAGCTGGACGCTGGATCAGGTCAAGGATCTCATCCAGCTCAATCTGTTCGGAGAGATCCAGAATGTCAGCCGCCTGGACAGCCGCACCAACAGTCAGCTGCTGGCCGGCCAGTCAATCATGGCGCTGGATGGCAGCGCGACCCTCAGCAACGATCCCATCTCCGGCCCGGTCCTGAGTGCCAGCGACGGGACTTTCCTGTGGGCCCCCTTCGGAAGCCAGGCCGCGGGCCACCCCGGCAGCCTGATCATGCAAAACGACGGCAATCTGGTGCTGCGCAGCGCCGATAACGAACCCATCTGGGCCTCAGACACCGGCGTGAGCGGCGGTGCTTCATCCGTGCTGATGATCTCCGGCTCCTACGGCAGCGGCGACCTCACGCTCAGCGTCTACAATTATTCCGGCCAGACGCTCTCCGCCACGCTCTACTCGCAAAACTGACCTCAAAACCCGGGAGAAAACTATGACGCCTGCATTCAAATTCAGCGGCCGCGTTGCCGAAGGTGATCTGCGCCACTCCATCAGGGAGGAGGCGCCGGACGGGGCGCTGATTGCACCGAACTACGTCGAGACCGCCTGGGGCAGCGTGCCGCAGTATGCCGCCACCGTCCGCGACAGCAATACCGGCTATGACCCGGCAGGCGACTGCCAGGGGTCCTTCATGTCGGCGAAATACCAGCCAAACAACAACTGCTATGCCTATGGCTGCAATATCGCCTCGAATTCCTTCCCCCAGCCCGGCCGCGCCAGCGGTGCGCCGGCGCTTTCGGAAAACTTCACCGCCGAGCATGTGCGCGACAATGCCGTCAGCGACGGGCTGGTCTATATCGGCACCACGCTCGCCGATATCGAAAAACATGCGGCCACCGCAGGTGCGGGCGGGCATTACGTCGCCCTGATGTTCTCGCCCCCGGAAAACGCGATCGGCGGCGATCCCGAAGCCAACTGGCCCGGGGATTACCACTGGGCCCGTTGCGATACGCTGTCGCCAATGTCCTGGTCGCAGAAGGATGGCGGCGATCAGGTGACGAACTTCGACTTTGCCGGCAACCCGATCACCGACCCGGCAACTGCCAATTGGCGGGTCAACCAGGGGCCAATCAAGACCACCGGCACCGGTAAGGATTACAATGAGTACGCCGTTACCTACGGGTTTTATTGCTACATGTACGTGCCCGATGGATCCGTGAACATCATCTGAACCGTCCTGGAATTTCAGCGAAAGGCACATCCATGTGTACCATTGGAACCGTTTTTGACGGCCAGACCATTCACACCTTCAAGCAATGCGACCTGATCCCTGTCACCGAATTCAACGAACCGCAGACCAGGACCGGCAGCAATGGCGTTGTCAGCTATACCGCCCTGACACGGGGCGACGGCAGCGGGCGGCTCTGGGCTGGCAGCAACAGTTCGGGCGTGTCCTTTGTGGCCGCCGACGCCTATACCACGTCCGCCAATTACTATGTCACTGATGCGCAGACCGACGCCTTGTTCGCGGCTTATGAGAAGAGCATCTCAGACTTCACCACCGCCACCGCCGCCGCGGACTTCCTGGCAGGTTTCTACGAGGATATGGGCAGCGGAACCGGATTCCCGGCGCCCGATATCAGCCTGCTGACAGGATGGGCGGATGAGGCGCAGACCCAGCCGGTTTCGATCTTCCTCGAATACATGCCGCGCCCCTATCTGCACGCGCCGGTGCGGAGGATCATCCGCCATGCCGGGCATTTCGCCTCGGCCAACCATTTCCGCATTCAGCCGGAAGCCATCCACTACCCGGCCAACCACTCGACCTATCTGCGGCTGTCACGGGCCGAACTCCTGCTGCAGCAGGACCCGACCCATGCCGGGATCATGTCGGTGCTGACCGATCAGTATTATGGCCGGTGCGAGCTCTCGATCTGCCGTGAAACCGGCTATCCGAACGAGGAATTTCAGACCCAGGCCACGGCGCTGTTCTCAGCAAACCCCGGCCTGGCGCCGGTCTGCGAATACCAGGTCAATGGCAACCCGCTGACCAATCCGCTGCAAACCTATGAGGGGGCCGCCGCATGATACCTGTCACCATAGACCGCAACAGCAACCCGCCCGCCCCCAAACCCGATGGGGATTTCCGATTTGTCGACCAGGGCAATTACCTGAAATCTGCGCTGGTTCCCGGGCTGACCCTGTATTCGGACAGTGCAACTTCCTGCATCATCACCATCGTTGTTGCCCAGAAGGGCGAGGAGATATCGGCCACGCTAGCGCATCTGGACAGCCCCGATTGCATCAAGGCCTTTTTCGAGGTTGTGACAGCGGAAAACTACGACAGCGTCCAGGTCTATGCCCAGGGCGCCAACCCGCCGGACAATGAAACTGCAAGGCAGAACGCCGCCCAGCTCAAAGCATCGGTTGAAAGCCTTGGCAGCAGGCTGGCGGCAGCGGAGCTGTACCTGCTCGAGGGCAGCCCGCGTGACGACAACCGCGGCGATTTCGGCATCAGCATCGGCGCAGCGAATGGCATAGTCGTCTCGAACCAGCCCTATGCGCTCCAACTCACCGACCGCGATCCGACCTGCGGCGGGCAGACCGTTTACTGCATCATGCGCCGCCAGGAGCATCCGCCGGTCGAGATCCGCAACGCGGCGCTGCCCTTCACCCATGCCGAACTGGTGGAGCTCTCCTCCATCGCTCTCAGCTACCGCAAGACCCCGGATGATCCGGCTTCCGCGTTCACCAATATCGTCAACATGCAGAATGCGGCGATCCGCGAAAGCTGGTCGACGACCCCGCAATATGAGGCGCCGTGGTTTTCGGATCAGTTGAAACAGGGCGCCTGCTTTGCCCTCTCCATGGCACCGGTCACTTCTCTCAGCAGCTACTATCTGAGCAAGGACCACGAGCGCCCGTTCGGCCGCCTGCGCCGGGCAATTTTGCCGGCAGATTGATGTAATTCAGTGGCAATGCCGCTCCTTGCTGGCGGACGGTATAGGGTCCGCTGGGGGCTGTGTCAGGAAATTGTGCGGCTGTGCTCTCTATTTGCATAGCCGCATGGAGGCCGGCCTCAGTTTCTGACGACAAAAAGTTCCAAGGAGGATTTTTATGCCGGAGACCTCAAAGACCCGAGGGTGTGGAATGCAATGATCAATGCAATTCAGCACAGGACAGGTCAATTTCCAGCACTAAGCGTGACCTGCTACCGGAAAACCGGACATTCCGTGCGGGAAGTCAGCCAGGTTGTCCGTGCCTCTGACGACTTTTCTGAAACTTGGTATCGGCCTTCACGACCGGCACTCAGGATAGCGCCGGCTACCCACGCCTCATCACACCCCGCATGGCACGGGTTAGCCACCCGATATCCTCGGAGCCGAGGCGCGCGACGTTAACCCGGCCTCCTTTGACGACACGAATGCCGTGAACACGGGTCAGCGCTGCTTCTTGGCACTCTGTGAGCGGCAGCAAAGAAAACATCCCGGGTTGCCTGGCGAGGCAGGCAAGGTCCTGCGTGCCGGACCATCCAGTTCGGTTTGTGCGATTTCTGCGCGGACCTGCGCAACACGGACGGGCCATGATCCGGCGCATGGGACTCGCCCGAGCGCACAATGGCAGACACGGCCCTGTGCATGCGGCCGCGATCAGACTTGCGTGTTTTCACGAACAGCGCCCCGGCGCGGTCGCGGTAGATGCCAAACGATTTGCAGAGCATGATGCAGACGATGCATTCGGGGAAGCGCGCGGCAATCTGCCGGGCCATGGTGCAATCAGCTTCAAAGCTTTGGGCAAAGCCGAGGCAGGCGGGATCGATCCACGGGAAGATGCCACGCGCCTCCAGCGCCTCAAGTACGGCGCGGAACCGTTCTGGCGTCCTGTCCGTGCCTGTCGGGTTGTGGCATACCCCCTGCATCAGGAACACTTCACCTGTTTGGCTTCTCTCAGCCCGTCGAGCATCTGATCGAAGGTGATCTCGCGCGGGATCGGATCGTATTACGGCACTTGGGCGGATTTGGCGCCCGCGGCCGTCAGGATCGGAACGTAATTGCCATAGGTCGGTGTTTGCAGCCAGACCGTTGGCGGATCAGGCATTTGCGCCGGCAGGCCCGCCATGACCCGCAACGCCACCGCCCCGCCTGAGGTCTGTGCCGCAACCCAGTCAACGCCCCAGGTCTCACCCGGAATTTCCTGGCCCGACACTGCGCGGTATTCGGCGCCGCCAGTCAGGGCGAGGCAGGATTTGGTTGTCCGCGTCACCACCAGCCGCCGCTCCGCTTCCTTCACGGCCTGAAGAACCGGTGTCTGCCCGTTCGCGTCCTGATAGATCCCGACGGTCAGGTTGAGCTTGTCTGCGCGCGGGGTCCTGGGCGAAGTAATCCGCCCCGATCATGATTGGGTCGACAGGGTAGTCCTCGACTCTCTCGAATATTTTCGTCCCTTTTCCAATTAGGTGGAGCCGCTCCGGCAAGCTGCCATGCTGCCAGCGCGGATATCCACGCAATCCCGCCCATAGCTCAGAACCGGGTGATGACTGTGGCGCCGACGGACTGGAATTTGTCCATGCTCATCAGGGCCTCGGGCGCATCCGCAAGGCTGATCTGGGCGCCCACCAGCCGCGCCGGATCGAGCTTGCCGCTGGCGACCATGTCCAGCATCGCGCCATAGCGGTGCGCCTGCATCCCGTGCGAGCCGAGAAGCTCGATCTCCTGGCCCACGATCTTGGGCATGGGGACGGCGGGGGCGGCGTGCTCACCGAGCATCAGCCCGACCTGGATGTGTTTTCCCCGCGGCCGCAGGCAGAGGATGGAGTTTGTCATGGTCACAGGATGGCCAAGCGCATCGAGCGAGACATGCGCGCCGCCCCGCGTGATCTCCTTGATCGCTTCGGGAACATCGGCCTCGCCCCCGTTGATGACGGTCACAGCACCGAGGTCTTTCGCGAGGTTCAGTTTGGCCGGATCGAGATCCACGCCGATCACATTGGCCCCGGCAGCTGCCGCGATCATGACGGCCGACAGCCCGACACCGCCGCAGCCATGCACAGCCACCCACTGGCCCGCGCTCACCTTGCCCTGATCGACCACCGCGCGGAAGGATGTCGCGAACCGGCACCCGAGGCTGGCTGCGGTCGCAAAGTCCATGTTCTCAGGCAGCGCCACGAGGTTCAGGTCGGCCTGGTGAATGCCGACATACTCTGCGAACGAGCCCCAGTGGGTGAAGCCGGGCTGCTCCTGGTGCAGGCACACCTGCTGGTGGCCCGCGTGGCATTCGGAACAGCTGCCGCAGCCGCAGATAAAGGGCACGGTGACCTTGTCCCCAACCTTCCAGTTGGTGACATCCTTGCCCACCGCCTCGACCACGCCCGCCAGTTCATGCCCCGGAACATGCGGCAGGTCGATGTCGCTGTCGTGTCCCATCCATCCATGCCAGTCGCTGCGGCAGACACCTGTAGCTGCGACCTTCAAGACGACACCATGCGCTTGGGGCCTCGGGTCATCCACCGTGACCAGTTTGGGTGCTTCTTGGAACTTTTCAAACAGGACAGCTTTCATGGCAGTGTCTTTCCGTTTCGGTTTTGATTTGAGAAGATCATAGCGTTCAGCGTGGAAACAACTTTGCCAATCTTGCACGATTTCTCTTAATCTTGAGTGGGAACCCCTCCCGATCTGCAATTCTCGAAAGGTTTCTGCCCTTGTCTGACGTCGATGCCGTAAATGCCCAGATCCTGTCCCTGCTGCAAAACGACGGCCGCATGACCAACGCGAAGCTGTCCGAGAACCTGGGCATGAGCGAAACGCCCTGCTGGCGCCGCCTGAAACGGCTGGAGGAAAACGGCATCATAGAGGGCTACCAGGCGAACCTGAACCGCCGCAAGCTGGGGCTGGGCGTCATGGCATTTGTGCAGCTCCGCTGTTCGGAACACGATCAGGCTGCCACGGCAGAATTCCAGCGGATCGTTGAGACGACCCCGAACATTCTTGCCTGTCACAACACGACCGGCGCGGACGATTTCCTGCTGATCGTCGTGGCCCGGGATCTGGACGACTACAGCACCTTCGTCGACAGCACCCTGCGCCGCCTGCCGGGAGTGACCAGCATTCGCTCGAACCTTTCTCTGAAAGAGATGAAAGCGTCCAGCAAATTGCCAATAATACCGCCTGCCGCATCATGACTGTGAAACACCAGTCAATGTCCGCAGTTGTGATGGGATTTGCTTGAAAGGCACCTGCAGCGGACGGCCGCTTCGGGCCGGTTCCGTGGAAAACACCCGTTCGCGGGCGCAGAAATCCGGCGCTTGAGAAGGGCGCGTGCGCCGTCCCGGTCAGGCGTTCCGCGTTTGCTGCGGTACGGGAAGGATCTTGGCGGGTTTCCGGCGCGCCGCGCCGTCTGACTCCCGATTGCACACAGTGCGTCAGGAAAAATGGAGGAAAGAACCTGGCCAGGTTTGAGATTTAGTCCTGCTCAATACGGCCGTTTCGGTCAACGGGTAGCGCTGATCTTCTGAGGGGAAACGAGCTCCCGCGGCAGGCAAAAGGCAAGCACGATCTAAGTCACTGTTTTAAAACAAAACCACCGGCCAAAGATCGGCCGGTGGCAATTAACCTCGTGTCAGAATGGCAATAAACTCCCATCAATGGCAGTTATTACTTGGGTCCGACACACACCCAAGGTCAGGCACCGACCTGCCGCTGGAACACTGCCCAATGACCCCACAAATCCGGGGCCTTTGGGTTTGAATTCTTCACGGGTCATCCCCTGCTTCCGCCGCTAGGGTCGCCGGGAAGGATACAGCGGCCCTCTCCAGCCTGCAGGGAGCGCCGTTTCAGGCACGCAGGCAAGGGAACATGACGCATGAAAACCCATGCACAGGCAGTTGTCATCGGCGGCGGGCTGGTCGGCTGCTCGATCCTCTACCACCTGGCGAAACTCGGCTGGAAAGACGTGGTTCTGCTGGAGCGCGACGAGCTGACCGCGGGCTCCACCTGGCATGCGGCGGCCAACATCCACGGGCTGCACGACAACAACAACGTGACCCGCATCCAGCACTACACGATGAACCTGTACAAGGAACTGGAGAAAGAAACCGGCCAGGGCTGCGGCGTGTTCCAGCCCGGCTCCCTGTATCTGGCCAAGACCGAGGAGCGCGAGCACCAGTTGCGCCTGCAGGAGGCCAAGGCGAAATACTACGGCCTGAACTTCTATGAGGTCAGCCGCGAACAGGCCAAGGAGCTGCACCCGCTGGCGCAGTTCGACGACATCCGCTGCATCATGTTCGAACCCGACGGCGGCAACGTCGACCCTTCGGGCGTGACCATGGCCTATGCCGCCGGCGCCCGCGCCATGGGCGCCCAGATCGAACGTTTCTGCCCGGTGATCGGCACAGAACAGCAGCCCGACGGCAGCTGGATCGTGAAAACCGAAAAGGGCGACATCCACACCCAGTGGGTGGTGAACGCAGGCGGCCTCTGGGGCCGCGAGGTGGCCGCGATGGCGGGCCTCACCCTGCCTTTGCAGCCGACCGAGCACCAGTATTTCGTCACTGAATCCATCGACGAGGTTGCCAAGCTGGGCCGCCGCCTGCCCTCGATCGCCGACCGCGACGGCGAATATTACTTCCGCCAGGAGGGCAACGGCTTCCTGATTGGCGCCTATGAAAAGGACATGCGGTTCTGGGCCGAAGAAGGCACCCCGCTGGACTTTGCACATGAGCTGTTCCCCGACGATCTGGACCGGATCATGGAAAACGTGATCCGCGCCACTGAACGTGTTCCTTGCGCCGAGACCGCAGGAGTTAAGCGGGTGATCAATGGCCCGATGATCTGGTCGCCGGATTCCAACGCCATCTGGGGCCCGGTGCCGGAGCTGAAAAACTACTTCTGCTGCACAGGCATCATCCCCGGCTTCTCGCAGTCCGGCGGCCTCGGCCTGCTGGCCGCCCAGTGGATGATCGAGGGCGAGCCGCAATACGACATGTTCGCCTGGGACCTGGCGCGCTTTGGTGACTGGGCCGACAAAAAATTCACCAAGGCCCGCGTCGAGGACCAGTACGCCCACCGCTTCGCGATCCATTTCCCGAACGAGGAACGCAGCGCCGGCCGCCCGGCCCGTGTGCGCCCCGCTTACGAGATGCAAAAGGAAATGGGCTGCGTTTTTGGCCTCAACTGCGGCTGGGAGCACCCGCTGTGGTTCTCCGGCGTGCCCGGCACCACAGACACCAACAGCTTCACCCGCCAGAACTGGTGGGAGCCGGTCGGCCGCGAGGTGAAGATGCTGCGGGAAAACGTCGGCGTGATCGACATCTCGAACTTTGCCAACTACGTGATCAAGGGCCCGGGCGCGTTTGAGTGGCTCGACAAGCTGGTTGCGAACAAGGTGCCGACCGAAGCGGGCCGTTCCTGCCTGACCCCGCTGATTTCGGTCCGCGGCGGCGTCGCCGGCGACTTCACCATCACCAAGGTGGCGGATGACGAATACATGATGGTCGGCTCCGGCATGGCGGAACGCTATCACCAGCGCTTCTTCAACATGATCGAGCTGCCCGAAGGCACCACCTTTGAAGTCGCCACCAACCGCATCGCGGGCTTCAACGTGGCCGGTCCGAAATCCCGCGACATGCTGCAGCGGCTGACCAATGCGGACCTGTCGAATGAGGCTTTCCGCTTCATGCGTTCGCGCACCATCGAGGTGGCCGGCGTGGAATGCCTGGCGATCCGCGTGTCCTTCACCGGCGATCTGGGCTGGGAACTGCACTGCGCCGAAAGCGATCAGGTCAAGCTGTACTCCGCCCTGCTGGCGGCAGCCGCAGAGTTCGACGGCGGCCCCGTTGGCGGCCGTGCGCTGGGGAGCTTGCGGATCGAGAAGGGTTATGGCTCCTGGGGCCGCGAATACAGCCAGGAATACTGGCCGCAGGAGGTTGGCCTGGCCGGTCTCATCAAGCTGGACAAGGACTTCCTCAACAAGGAGGCCTATCTGAAGGTCAAGGACAACGCCCCGCGCGAAGTTCTGTCAGCCTTCGAGATCGACGCGGTGAACGATGCCGATGCCTCGGGCGGCGAGCCGGTCTTCACCCCGGACGGCAAACCGGTGGGCCGGGTGACGTCTGGCGCCTATGGCTACTCGGTCGGCAAGTCGCTGGCGCTGGGGTATGCCAACCCGGCGGTTGCCAAGCCGGGGGATGAGGTCGAGGTCTTCATCCTGGGCAAACCGCACAAAGCGCGGATCCTGGAAGCGGCGGCCTTTGATCCTTCGGGTTCACGGTTGCGGGCCTAAGGTCAGTCCAGCACTGCAGCGGGCCGCCTCAATTGGCGGCCCGAATTGAATCGAGAAGGGCAGTGCCCGACCGCGGGCGGAAGCGAAGCGCCCGCCCATGGGGGCGGTCGGGCGCTGCCCGGCCTTCGTCCGGGCGGGACGTTTGTGCAAGGGTGCCGAAGTACTAAATCGGCTGCATCCCAGCCGTCAGCCACTCCGCAAATGCCCCCTCGTCCACATCCCCGGTGGCGAGGTCCTCCATCATCCGCATGCCCTCCACCGGGTCCGGGCGGAATTGGTAGCCGTTCAGCCGCAGAAAGGTAACGGCGGTCACAAAGGCCGTGCGCTTGTTGCCATCGACAAAGGCTTGCGCCTTGGCGATCCCGAACGCATAAGCCGCGGCAATCTCCGCCACACCCGCATCCGAATAGGCCGCCAGGTTCATCGCCCGGGCACAGCCCATCTCCAGCAATGCCCTGTCGCGCATCCCTGCCGCCCCGCCGTGGCGGGAAATCTGCCGGTCATGAATGATAGTAACGGCTGCCAGCGGCATCCATTTATAGCTGCTCACGCCAGGGCCTGAAGCAGGTCGCGGTTCTCATCCATCACGATCTCAGCCGCGGCCAGCGCCTCGGCCACCGAGGGGTCATGCGCCATCACCCTAAGGCTGCCGTCATCGCCGCGCACCACAAACAGCGTGTCGCCTTCCTTGGCGTCCAGCATGGTGAGCATCTCCGTCGTCAGCGTGATGACGGCAGAGTTTCCGACTTTCCTGATCTTGGTCTCAATCATTGGCAGGCCTCATGTATATATACCCGTATATACGGCAAGGGCCGCCGTAATTCAATGTCCGCTGCAAAAGCGGTATGGTCCTACAGCTCCATCTCCGCCGCCGCTTTCAGCAGCCAGGTCTTGAAATGCTTGACCGAGGGCGTTGCTGCCTTGTCCTTGAAGGTGGCGAAATAGGTCCAGGGGCAGTCGAGGTCGAACTCGAACGGCTCCACCAGCCGCCCGCTGGCCACCTGCTGGCGCACCAGCGATTTCGGCAGCACCACGCATCCCAGCGCGTTGACCGCAAATTCCAGCCCCATGTTGGAGGAATTGGTCTGCAAGCCGCCCTTATGCTCAATGCCGGTCAGCCCGAAGTGCTTGGCGATCTTCTCCCAATAGACCGGGCGGCCCAGGATGTGGATCAGCTTGGCATCCGCCAGCTGTTCCGGCCGGGTCAGAGGCTCACCGCCCACCCGGTAGTCCGGCGCGCAGACCAGCGCCAGCTTCTCGTCCCACAGCTTCACCGCGGGCCCCATCACATCATCCACATGGTTAATGGTAATCGAGATGTCGGAGACGTTGGTTTCCACATCCACCCAGATGGTGCTGTGAATGGTCAGATCGATATCCGGATGCGCCTTGGTGAATTCCTCGATCACGTTGATCAGCCATTTCTCCGCCAGGCTGACCGGGCAGGAGATCACCACCTCCCGCTTGTGGCTTTGCGAGATCAGGAGCTGCGTGGCGCTGTCAATTTCCTGCAGCGCATGGCGGACCGAGGGCAGATAGGCCTCCCCCACATCCGTCAGCGACAGCGACCGCGGATGGCGCACGAACAGCGGCCGGCCGATGAATTCCTCCAGGCTGCGCACATGGTTGGAGACAGCGGACTGGGTGCAATTCAGCTCATCGGCCGCCGAGGTAAAGCTGAGATAGCGCGCGGCGGCCTCGAATGAGCGCAGGAATGTCAGGTGGGGGAGATTCTTCATCAGGCAGTCCGCTGGCGGTTTCGGGGCCATGTTCACATGCTTTGGAATGCGCGGCAATTCCCAAGGGTTAGCGGCCCGGAATGGTCAGAAAACGACGTCTATCACGCATTTCACGAAATAAAGCAGGCCTATGACCCCGGTTTATTTGCGGGTCACTTGACCCCGGACACCCTAGTTTGACGCGGAAAACGCCCCTGCGAGAGATCCGCCATGACCGCCACCTTCGACCGCGCCGCCGACTTCACCTTCGGCCTCACCCCCGCCGCCCTGCCGGAAACCACCCGTGAGGCGGCGGCACTGATGTTCCTCGACACCCTGGGCATCACCATCGGCGCCACCCCGATGGAGGCCGGCCGCATCGCCCGCGATACCGCCGTGGCGCTTTATGGCTGCGGCGAGGAGGGTTTGGCCGCGCGCATGATGTTCGACGGCCGCAAGGTGAGCGTCGCCGGGGCCGCCTATGCCGCCGCCACCGCCACCGACAACCTGGACGGCCACGACGGCTATTACCCGACCAAGGGCCATATCGGCGTGGTGGTTATCCCGGCTATCGCCGCACTTGCGGAAACCGTGCCGGACTTTTCGGGCCCCGAGGCGCTGGCCATCACCACCCTGGGCTATGAGCTGGCAGGCCGCGCCGCCCTGTCGCTGCACGCCACCGTCAGCGACTACCACACCTCCGGCGCCTGGAACGCGCTGGGAGTGGCGGCGATGGCCGCCCGGATGCGCGGCCTCAGCCGCGCCCAGCTGCGCGAGGCGCTGGGGATCGCCGAATTCCACGGCCCCCGCAGCCAGATGATGCGTGAGATCGCCAATCCCTCGATGCTGCATGACGGCTCCGGCTGGGGCGCGATGGTTGGGATGTCGGCGGCGGTTCTGGCCGAAAAGGGATTTACCGGCGCCCCCGCCATCACCATCGAGGAAGACCGGGTGGCGGAGCACTGGGAGGACCTCGGCAGCTTCTGGCAGATGGAGCATCAGTACGTGAAGCCATACCCGATCTGCCGCTGGGCCCATGCCCCGATCGACGCGCTGCGGCAGGTGATGCTGGAGCACGGTCTGACCCACGAACAGCTTGCCCGCATCCACATCAACACCTTCCACGAAAGCGCCTGCCTCTACCCGGGCATTCCCGCGACCACCAGCCAGGCGCAGTATTCGCTGGGCTTTGCGGTGGCGGTGCAGGCGGCCTATGGCCGGATCGGGGTCGAGCATATCTCGGGCGAGGGCCTCGCGGATCCGCTGGTGGCCTCGATCCACGAGCGGATCTCGGTTGCGGAGGCCGCGCGCCATTCCGTCCGCTTCCCGGCCTGCCGGGTCGCCGATGTGGTGGTGACGCTGACCGACGGCCGGGTGATCGAATCCGGCGATGTCCACGCCCGCGGCGGCCCCGAGGCGCCGTTCTCGCAAGCGGATGTGGTGCGCAAATTCATGGAATTCGCCGCCCCCGTGCTGGGCGAGACCCGCGCCGGCGCAATCCGCGATGCGGTGCTGGGGTTCACCCGCGACGGCAGCAAATTCTCCGATCTGAGCCGTCTGATCTATGACGCGCCGGAAACCTAAGCCGGAAATCTGACCAGAAAGATGAAAGACATGGCACGCGAAAGGCGCAGCGGCGGACGCCGCGGCAAATCCACCCGCTCCGGCGGCAGTATCGAACAACTGCCCTGGAGCCAGGTGAAGAACACCTACCCGGCGTTCGAGCTTTTGAACCCGGAGCAGATGGACCAACTGCACGCCACCTCGATGCGGATCCTGTCGGAGGCAGGCATCCGGGTGATGGGCGAAAACGTGATGGATCTCTTCGAGGCGGCCGGCGCTATCGTCGACCGGGATACCAAGACCATCCGCATCGACGAAAGCATCGTCGCCGCGGCGCTGGAAACGGTGCCGTCTGAATTTACCCTGACCGCCCGCAACCGCGCCAAGCGGATCACCCTGGGCGGCAACAACGTGACCTTCGGCCTGGTGGCCGGCCCGCCCAACGTGCACGACTGCATCAACGGTCGGCGGCAGGGCAACCTGACCGACTACCAGAACTTCATCAAGCTGGCGCATCATTTCAACGCCATCCACCTGATCGGCAACCAGGTGACAGCACCGCTGGAGCTGCCCGCCAACAACCGCCATCTGGACACCTATCAGGCCAACCTGACCTATTCGGACCTGTCCTTCCACTGCTCCGCCATCGGCCGCGGCCGGGCGCTGGACGGGATCAACATGATGGCAATCACCCGCGGCCAGACACCAGAGGAGATGAAGGGCGATCCGGGCGTGATCACCATTATCTCGGTGAACTCGCCGCGGCTGTTCGACGACGCGATGGGCGACGGGCTGATCGCCATGGCCGAATACGGCCAGCCGGTAACGGTGACGCCCTTCACCCTGATGGGAGCGATGACGCCGGTGACCCTGCCCGCAGCCCTTGCCCAGCAAAACGCCGAGGCGCTGTTCGGCGTGGTGCTGACCCAGCTGGTGAACCCGGGCACGCCGGTGATGTACGGCTCCTTCACCTCCAACGTCGACATGCGCTCCGGCGCGCCTGCGTTCGGGACGCCGGAAAACGCCAAGGCCAATATCGTCGGCGGCCAGCTGGCGCGGCGCTATGGCATCCCCTACCGGACCTCGAACGCCAACGCCTCCAACGCGGTGGACTTGCAGGCGGCTTATGAAACCATGATGGCCACTTGGGGCGCAGTGCTGGGCGGCGCCAATATCGTCTATCACGCGGCCGGCTGGCTGGAGGGCGGGCTGACCGCGTCTTATGAGAAATTCATCCTGGACGTGGAGATCATCCAGAACATGATCGAATTCCTGAAGCCGATGAAGTTCGACACGGATGAACTGGGCTTCGATGCCATCCAGTCGGTCCCCACCGGCGGCCATTTCTTTGGCGCCGAACACACGATGGCGCGGTATGAGACCGCGTTCTACCGCCCGATGCTGTCGGACTGGCAGAATTACGAGAACTGGGAAGCGGCCGGCGCCAAGGACGCCTTGCAGCGGGCCACCGGCCTCTGGCAGCAGGCGCTGCGGGATTACGAGGAACCGGCGATGGAACCGGCAATCCGCGAAGAGCTGGAGGCCTATGTGGCCATGCGGAAGGAAGAAATCGGTTCCGGTGAACCTTGAGGGGGCAGGAGCGAGGGGCCGGCCCGCCGTCCATTGGCCGGTCAGGCCAATGGCGCAAAATAATCGTGCGAGGGGCCGG